>NZ_JAUBQW010000227.1:0-5025 GCF_036701485.1 Microcoleus sp. Pol11C3
GCACTTTATTCTCGATCGCGCGCTCAAAACCCAGGCTACCTCAAGTGCGATCGATATATTCAGCAAGCCCTAAATAGGTTCTGAAAGGTTCTTGCTGCCATAAATCTTGGAAGTGAGTCAATTGAGCTGCGGCTTTCTGAATGTAATCCTAAGTGGTTCTCAATTCAAATAGATTACAAGGATGCAAGGAGTTTTTGCATTCAAATACAAATAGGCAGTTATCTACAACAGCTAAGACATCTACCTCGCCTTTAACGCCTTTAAAAGAATACTTTAAGTTGGTTTCAAATATTGATGATACTGGCTTTAAGCATCTCTCCATCTCCAGAACAATTGGATCTTCAACTGATTCTGAATCAAATCTAAATTTAGTTGATTGAAGAACGTTTCTACAAAGATCAGAGTTAGTTAAAATTCCCAGAGGTAAAAGTATCCAATCTTCAACATTAATAAATGGGTACGTTTGTAAATCAAATATCTTCTTGCTTTCTAATCTCCAAGTAAATAACTCAAAAATTTCTTTTGCCTTTTGTTCTCCCAAAAAACTAGCCCATAAATCTTTGAGTTGATTGGCTTGTAAAACAGGCATAGATCGCCAAAACAACTGAGACTTAAAGAGTTTGTTAGAGTCTATATACTCCGTAAGAACAAATAACATAAATGCAAATAACCGTTGTACTTTAATGATGTCGAATAATGATAAGCTTTGGAAAAATGGGATTTTGTTTACTTTTTGAAAGTCAATAAATAAATTACTTTCAAGTTGTTTGAGAATCATCTCCTCTTCCAAAAAAAGACTGTTAGTGTCCAAAAACTCACTTAAGGCTTGAGGATGAAATTGCATGACAATTCGTTTTAAAGGACTGTCTATAATCTTAAATATAGAGTCGTGAAAATTTTGATAATACGTCTTTGAAAATTCCAAGATAGAGGGGTATTTTTCTGTTATTTCTGATAACTCTGACAAAGAATCAAACGAGTTAGCAATCTCTTGCATTGATTGTCTTCTGTAGCCGAGACAACGGCTCATCTCAAACTTTGGGTCAGGTGCTTTTATAATAATTTTTGCATCAATTTGTGTAACTGTATAACCAAAACTATCTACAAGCACTTCAGAATCTTTAAAAAAAATTAATTTGTTAAAATCCTCTAATTTGCTAAGGTAATATTCATCGTTTAAGCGTTTTTCATTGACTTTATTAATATTTGATTTATCTATAACCTTTTTGTCATGGGTATGATAAAGATATAAAGAAAAGGCTGAAGCTAGCTCTTCCTTACATACAGAGTAGCGATTAGCGTGGTCTTGTTGAAGACCATCAAGCGGCCAGAACAATGAATCAACTGCTTGACGATCATAAAGTGGCCAGAACAATGAATCAACTGCAACTAGGTAACTTTTCATCTCAAGATAATCAACCTCTTTAAGTAAAGCCTTAAATAAGGTTTGAATATTTCTTGAGATGGAAAGAAGCGATTTTATAGATTCAAAGTAAACTTGGCTATCCTGGCTGATGTTTATTTTCCCAGTTTCATTTATCAAAGAATTAAGTATCTGAGATTGGAAATCATAGTTTGAGCATCGAAGTACACCAAATTTTCGTAGTTGCTATACAAAATCCGCCTCACTTTGTTGTAATCCCGCTCGAAATAAGTCTACGGCTAGCTTTTGCTCTCTATCTGAGATGGCTTGCTTTAAATCCTGTGCAATTTGCTTGATATTTTTCATTAATTAACTGGTATGGTTGGAGCAACGAAGCTATTATTAATAGTCTTATAGTGGACTTCAAGAATTGCTGAAAGATTCCTCAAAACACACTCTTACATGGCAATGAAATCCGCTCTCTAAAAAAACGCTAAAACCGCCTTTTCAGCGGTTATTTTTCAGCGGTTATGATCTGGCAGTTGTAACGACTACCCCTAGGCTTTGCCTAATAAAATTATAACTTTAGGGCATTTAAACGTCAAGACACGGACAATGAATTGAGCTACTCAGGTGATGGAAAGGAATTTTTAATGCTGATTTTCCTACCCAAAGTTGATCGCCCTCGATCCCCCGACACTACAGCAAACGGGCGATCGCACGCCCCCGTTCTGCCAATCTCAAAATTTCCTGACATATTTATTGCTAAAACGAAGTCATTACGAGTATGGTTTAACAAGAAGCAAAACAGAGAGCCGCCATGAGGATAGAAGAAATTCCCCTCAACCAGATTCGCCGCCCCCTGCCGCGAGTCAACGACCAAAACAAAGTAGCCGCCCTCATGGAATCCATCCGCGAGGTAGGTTTAAACGAACCCATCGATGTGCTAGAAGTAGATGGCCAGTATTACGGATTTTCCGGCTGCCACCGATACGAAGCTTGCCAGCGTCTCGGTTTAGAAACTATCCGCTGTAAAATACGCCGAGCTCCCCGTGCCGTGTTGCAGATGCACCTAGCCTGAGTATCTCAACAGCAATTCACGACAGGTAAATATTCGATCGCCCAAAGCTTTCTAATATATTCGATAGACAATCACTAATAACAAGCTAAAAACCTATGACTACCAACAACCACAAACAACATCTTTACCCCACCCGCATCGATATGTCAGCCGCCACCCGCTCTCAAATAGTCGGGCTGCTCAACGCCACGCTAGCCACGACTCTGGACTTAAAAACTCAAGTCAAGCAAGCTCACTGGAACGTTAAAGGCATGGACTTCTACCAGTTACACTTGCTGTTTGACGAAATGGCAACAGAACTCGAAGAATACATCGATTTAGTTGCCGAACGGGTCACAGCTTTGGGCGGTTTGGCTGTCGGAACAGCCCGCACAGCAGCTGCAGATTCGATCCTGCCAGAATTTCCTTTCGACATCGTAGACGGCAAAGAATACGTCACGGCTTTGGCCGATCGCTACGCACCCTACGCCCAACATCTACGAGTCGCGATCAACAAAGCAGCGGAACTCGGAGACGCTGACACCGCCGACTTGTACACCGAAATTTCGCGGACAATTGACAAGCGTTTGTGGTTCCTAGAAGCGCATTTGCAAGGTTCTGCGACAATTACAACAGCCGCCCCCGAAAGAGTTGCCGTCAAATAGCCACAAAAACTGTTGTGGGGTGGGTTTTTCGGCCCGCCACAGGCTTTCCGGCCTGTGCCACAACTGTTGTGGGGTGGGCTTTTCGACCCGCCACAGGCTTTCCGGCCCGTGCCACAACTCTAGTGGGGCGGGCAGAAAAGCCCGCCCCAAAAATGTATTTCGTTAAGGCTCCTGACAGCTTACGATCGAGAATATGTCCATTTATTAATTTGGATGAATTTTTCGTGGCCGCTAATATTCCAGATTATGCTCCTCAACTGAAACGCCTGATGCAACAGGCGGGGCTTTCGGGCGATCGAGAACTCAGCCAAAAAGCAGGAGTTTCCGAGATCCAGCTAAGTCGCCTGCGTCGTGGCTTAGCTTTGCAAACCCGAGCCGACATCCTGTTCAAAATAAGTCAAGCTTTGCAAATTTCCTTAACCGAACTGCTCGCAACCTTGGCACCAGACTATGTAGAGTTAGAGCAGACACCACCGACAGCTTTAGAACAAGAATATCAGCGCTTGCAAGCTTCCATCGAACAGCAGCGAGAATCTTTGATGCAGGAATTCCAGCTATCTAGCGTGCAAATTTTAGAATCTTGGATGTTGCAGTGGCCGACTGCTGCGAGCAAAGCTCAGGAAAATCACAACTTGCGGGCTCAGAAACTACTGCCCTTGCTGCGGCCAGTCGAGCAGTTATTGGAGCATTGGGGAGTGGAGTCGATCGCCCCAGTCGGAGCAGAAATTCCCTACAACCCGCAACAGCACCTGCTAATGGAAGGAACAGCCGAACCCGGAGAACCCGTCAAAGTCCGCTACACAGGGTACAGACAAGGCGACAAACTCCTCTACCGCGCCAAAGTTAGCTTGGTTTGAGCTATTGTAATTTGTCAATTAGTTGTCATTCTGAATAACAAGGAGAACCCAATGTCTCAAGTAATTCTAGCCGATATAGCTGCCCCTTTCTTTCTGTCACAAACTGGTAATATCTTGGTTATTGTCACCATTATTCCCGTTGAGATGCTAGTTATTTTTCTGTGTTTGAAATCGTCGGAAATTGCTATTGGTTTTTCCAGATTGTTCGTCGCAGTTTTAGTTGCAAATATTGCTACCTCTATTGTAGGAATTCCTCTTTTATTTAACGGTGGATTTTCTAGAGCTGATAGTGAGATAATAATTTTACTAATTAGCTTCGTGCTTTCTTTTTATATTGAATATGTAATTTATAGCATTTTTTTCAAAACTCAAAATATTCCGAGAAGTAAAATTTTCCTATTTTCTTTCCTCAGCAATTTGGCGAGTTACATGATTTTTTTCTTAGCTCTTATTTCTACTTAAGGCTATAGCAATGGTGGAAGTCCATTTGTAACATCTAATCCTCCAATGATATCCTGGGAAATGAGAAGTGACATACGAAGTTATATTAACTTGCAAAGAAACTTCTACTATGAGAAAAACCGCTTGGCTAATAATTTGGAATAATTAAAACTCCGCAAACAAAAAGAAACTAGATATGGATTTTATCGATATGATTTTCAGGGAGATGCAACGAAAGCTAATTTTACAGCCACGAGCAAAATAAAGAATCTCAAAAGTTACGAAGTTACAATATTTATTGTTAAAGACAAGGAGAATGACAAATTCATTCAAGGCATTTGTGAAACTGATAAGCCATCTATGAAAGCTCCTGAGATACCGCAATTGGTTGATGGTGCTTTTCAATTTCCTCCTGGTTCCTCAGATAAAAGCGATCGATTTTGATTGCGTGAACGATAAGAAATCGACGGCGCAAAGAAACGAGGTTTATGACCAAAACTGTCAAGTGCTATATCTAATCCAATGCCAAACTATCAACATAAATTTCGGTGGCACCAACCAACTATTTAGGGCTTGCTGAATAATCGATCGCAAACTATGAATAGGAGCGACCGATATATTCAAACTCAACTAAAGATA
>NZ_JAUBQW010000228.1:0-4830 GCF_036701485.1 Microcoleus sp. Pol11C3
GGGGTTGTCCACGGTTTATACCTCTCTCAAAACATGAGCCTAGTTTACTTTGACTTGTGTGTACACGGTAGCCTTAATAAGGGGGGGACAAGAGTGTTCTCAAAGTCCCGCTTAATAAGGGGGGGGACAAGAGAGTTCTCAAAGTCCCGCTTAATAAGGGGGGGGACAAGAGTGCTCTCAAAGTCCCGCTTATTAAGGCGGGGGACAAGAGTATTCTCAAAGTCCCCCTTATTAAGGGGGATTTAGGGGGATCGAGACTTCGATATCAATGACAATCAATTATGTCGAATCTCAACAGTCAAAACCAAGATAATTATGAAGATTTACTCGTGTCAATTGAAGCGGGTAAAGATATTCTCAACTTGCTAATCGCAGTTTGCGATGATAGCGACTGTCGCGATCGCCTGATTGCGGATTATGAAGCACAACTCGAACCGGATATCCGCCGCTATCGCGTAGAATTGGCGAGGGGTGAACCGAGTTTGCGATCGGCGATCGCCAATTTAGTCAAACAAGAAGCATATTTGCAGCAGCGGGGAAAAGCCGTTATCACCGTGACGGGTGTGGAAAAACTGCGGTTTTTTAAACAATTTGGCGAAAGTCGATCGGAACAACAGGTGTTTTTTGGCTATTTGCAATGGACGCGGGAAGCAATGCGGGAGTTTCCGTTTTCGATTGTCTTGTGGGTGACTCGACAAATTGAAATTCTGATTAGTAATGAGTCTCCTGATTTTTGGAGTTGGCGGAAAGGTGTGTTTCGCTTTGATACGAAAAAAACTGCGGCTGTTCCCAAAACTGAATTTGAACCGTTTCGATCCCTAGTTGAAGAGGACGATCGCGAACCGCCGAGTTTGATACCGCTGGAAGATTTGCAGGATTTAATCGGGCGAACCGAACAGAAAAAAGGACTCCAAGACCCCAGTTTGGCAAGTCTTTATGCGAGTATGGGGAAGATTTATTACCGAAGGATCGAGTCGGGAGAGTGCGAAAATTTTCAGGATGAGTATGAATTGGCGATCGATTATTTTCAAAAGGCGATCGCCCTTCAACAAGAGTTAGATGTGGAACTGGAATTATCCAGTAGTTTGAGTTACCTCGCCGCACTTTATAAATCCCAAGGCAGGTACTCGGAAGCGGAACCGCTGTATTTGCAAGCTGTGGAAATAGACAGGCGATCGCTTCCTGAAGACCATCCCAGTTTAGCTACTCACCTCAACAATTTAGCCGAACTTGATCGTTCCCAAGGCAGGTACTCGGAAGCGGAACCGCTGTTTTTGCAAGCTGTGGAAATACACAGGCGATCGCTTCCTGAAGACCATCCCAGTTTAGCTACTCACCTCAACAATTTAGCCCAACTTTATCAATCCCAAGGAAGGTACTCGGAAGCGGAACCGCTGTTTTTGCAAGCTGTGGAGATAGACAGGCGATCGCTTCCTGAAGACCATCCCAGTTTAGCTAATCACCTCAACAATTTAGCCAGACTTTATGAATCCCAAGGAAGGTACTCGGAAGCGGAACCGCTGTTTTTGCAAGCTGTGGAAATAGACAGGCGCTTGCTTCCTGAAGACCATCCCAGTTTAGCTAATCACCTCAACAATTTAGCCGGACTTTATTATGCCCAAGGAAGGTACTCGGAAGCGGAACCGCTGTTTTTGCAAGCTGTGGAAATAGACAGGCGCTCGCTTCCTGAATACCATCCCAGTTTAGCTAATAGTCTCAACAATTTAGCCCTACTTTATGAATCCCAAGGAAGGTACTCGGAAGCGGAACCGCTGTATTTGCAAGCTTTGGAAATTTTTCGCAGCAAGTTGCCAGAAAACCACCCCAAAGTTAAGATTGTGTGGAAAAATTATGTTGGGCTGTGGCGTGAAGGAATAAGTAAAGGACATTTGACATTTGAGCAATTGCAAAAACATCCTTCCGGGGAACAGTTATTAGCAGAACTTCACGAATAAATAAAAATATCGCTCTTAGTTACAAAATTTGTTAAAATGTACAATATGCCGCCTATATTGTAGATAATAATTTAGTCAAAAAGCAACGGAAACATTCTATAACAAAACAAAAGGATAAAAAAATGGGCAGAGTCACCGCAACAATAACCGTCACCAATCACATCGATGAAATTCTGGGAGAAAGAGGGTTCATCCCCGCAGAGCAAATACGCTCTATCACCATCGATAACGTCTTAGTCGATACAGGAGCAACTCGACTCTGCTTACCAGCAGATATTATCCGTCAGTTGGGTTTGCCAATGCTAGGTGAAATCGACGGACATACGGCAATAGGAACCAGAAAATTTCGGATTTTCAAAGATGTCACTCTGGCCGTAGCTGGACGAGAAGGCAGGTATGATTGTGTAGAAGTTCCCGCCGGAGAAGAACCTTTACTCGGCTTAATTCCCCTCGAAGATTTGGGTTTAGAACCCGCTTTAAAAAATCAGCGGTTGATTGTTTTGCCAGCAGAAGGAAGCCAAAGTTATATTCGGGTGTAAAATTCATATAGTTTTTGCCATAAATACACTGCCCATTGTCTTTTAGCAGGAGGGGGCGGGTTTACTATATACTGAGTTTTAAACATAGATGGTTGGTAAAACCCGCCCCTACATCGCGCAAATTATATAGCGCAAATTATACAAGGACGAATTAACCGGATTTGATATTATAAGTAATAGCAGGAGATAATATTATATTTTTGCACTAAAATGTCAGTCACTACTCATCAATTAATTCAGTGGAAACAACAACGGCGATTAATTGTCGCGCTGACAGCTTATGATTATGCGATCGCCCAACTCATCGATCAAGCAGGCGTAGATATCATCCTAGTCGGCGATTCCTTCGCCATGACAGTCTTAGGCTACGACACAACCCTGCCGCTAACCCTCGATGAAATGCTGCACCACGCTAAAGCTGTGCGCCGTGGAGTTAAACAAGGATTAATTGTGGTCGATTTGCCGTTTTTGACTTACCAAGAAAGTCCCCAGCAAGCCATGCACTCGGCCGGGAGAGTTTTGAAAGAAACCGGCGCTCAAGCTGTAAAATTAGAAGGTGGATATCCAGCAATGGCGGCCACAGTTTCGCAGCTAACATCCGCCGGGATTCCGGTGATGGGACACGTTGGTTTAACTCCGCAGTCGGTACACCAACTCGGCTACAAAAAACAAGGCAAAACAGCCGAATCTGCCGATCGCATCATAGCAGAGTCGATCGCGCTTCAAGAAGCCGGTGTTTTTGCGATCGTCTTAGAACACATTCCCGCAGACTTAGCCGCTCAAATTACCCAAAAATTAACTATTCCCACCATTGGTATCGGCGCCGGGCCGCACTGCGACGGCCAAGTTTTAGTTACTTCGGATTTGTTAGGACTTTCTGAAAAACAGCCACCTTTTGCGAAAGCTTACGCCAATTTGCGAGAAACAATTACCCAAGCTGTGAAAGATTATTCCCTAGAAGTTAAAGAAGGAAAATTTCCAGAATAGGTTCTTAGTGAGGACTTTCCTCTTTAAAAATGAGGAAGAAAATCCTCACTACAAACCTAATTTACACTTTCGGCTGACCCTCTTCCTCTTTATCCTTCTCAACAGCTTCATCCTCAGATTGACTGATGCCATCCTTAAAACTACGCAAGGTTTTGCCCAAAGCATTTCCTAACTCAGGAATCTTCTTGGGGCCGAAAATTAGTATGGCAACCACCGCAATAATGCCCATTTCGGGCAATCCCAGACCAAACATACAAAATCTCCTGTAAAACTTGCTCGATTGTAAGTCAATCTACTGATATTGTTAAAGTATCTACCTTTTTTCCTGCATCCTGCAACAGTAGAATCAAGTTTTATTAAGCTATCCCCCGATAAATAGGAATGTTAGAAATATCCCAGCCTTCTCTGCGCGACCAACAGCACCATCTCATCCGCGATTTAGCAGACCGCATGGAAGCAGTATGGCACCGCTATCTCGACCTCGAACCCTACCACCTGCCCGCTGAGTTGGGATACGTAGAAGGCCGCTTGGAAGGAGAAAAACTGATCATTGAAAACCGCTGCTATCAAACGCCCCAGTTCCGCAAAATACACCTCGAACTCGCTAAAGTCGGGCCAATGCTGGATATCCTGCACTGCGTGATGTTTCCCAGGCCGAATTATGCTTTGCCGATGTTCGGTACGGATATAGTAGCAGGCAAAGGTCAAGTTAGCGCCGCGATCGCAGACCTTTCTCCTCTCAATCCCGATCGAACTTTATCAGAAATTTACCGAACCCAAATGGAAATTTTGCCAATCAAGCAATTTTCTTGTCCGCGCCAAATTCCCGAATGGGGGGATATTTTCTCAGAATTTTGCCTGTTTGTGCGCCCAGAGTCGATCGAAGAAGAAAGCAGATTTCTGGACATAGTTGAATCCTACGTTGAAATTCACTGCAAACAGGCAGTCGCTTCCGAACCAGTCTCTGCCGCCGAAGAATCGAAAATTCTCGACGCTCAAATTTACTACTGCACCCAGCAGCAGCAAAACGACAAAACCCGCCGCGTACTCGAAAAAGCTTTCGGTCAAGATTGGGCCGAACATTACATGACGGAGGTGCTTTTTGATTTCCCTAAATAGCTGAAATCGGTTTACACTACTTCATAGTGGGTGGGCAAAACTTAATTAGGAAATCACCTACTTTATCAGTAATGGGAAAGGAATCACGGGTCAAGGATAAATCATTTTTAAAACCCCCAGGGCGAGGAGTCATCGGTTTAGCGATCGCTGCCACTCTAATTAGGGCTTGCTGAATATATCGATCGCACTTGAGGTAGCCTGGGTTTTGAGCGCGCGATCGAGAATAAAGT
>NZ_JAUBQW010000008.1:0-85523 GCF_036701485.1 Microcoleus sp. Pol11C3
CTTGGTTGATTGCTCGACTTGGGGGTTGGTCTGGTTATAGTTCTCAGAGACCTCCCGGAATGCCTACCCTTGTTCATGGACTCCGACAGTTTGAATCCATCTTTTTGGGATGGAAACTAGCTCAGAATCAACTTGTGTGTACACGGTAGATAAGGAGAGAGGGGGAAAGAGAGAAATCTTCCCTCTTCCCTCTTCCTTGTTCAACATCCGATATTAATCGCCGACTTCCCCGACAACCTCCGCAGCAGCCTGAGTTTCGAGCCAAAGTTTGAGCAGCAAGAGCTCTGCCCGATCGCCCAACACAGTCGCAAACACGCCGTCAGCCCCCTCAGACGCGCCAGAAATCCACGTACCGCGCAGAGTGACTTCTACAAAGTCAGCATCAGCAACACAAAGCTCGATCGCATCGTTGTCGTTTCGGCGGGCCTCAGATTCCAACAGAGACAGCGCTGGCAAATTCGCCGGCAGCAAAAATGCCGCAGTGCTCGGTTCGACGCTGATGCTTTGACCAACTCGCATAGCCAGCACAACTCGCAGCGCCACTAACTGTTCGGGAGATTGAGCCAAACGCTCGAGGTTAAAGCCCGTTTCAGTGTAAGTCAACTTCAGCATATTGACAGCCTTAAATTTGGAATTGAAAGTTTAAAATTGGTAATTGAAAATTGGCGATCGGGAACTGGTAATTGGGAGTTAGGGCAGATTTTAGATGAGAATTACGCATCAATCTAAAATCTAAAATCTAAAATTCTTCCCATGCCCTATTCCCCAATTTGGTATTCGTGCCAAAACAGTTCGGCAAAAGCAACAGTGGGGTGTATGGGGGCCTTCGGCTTAGTTCGCAGAGACATTCCAGCTTCTATGGGAGTTCGATCGCCCTTACGAGAGTTGCACCGTTCGCAAGCCGTCACCACGTTGTCCCAAGTATGCGGGCCACCCTTCGATCGAGGCATCACGTGATCCAGCGTCAAATGCCGATTGCTACCGCAGTATTGGCAAGAATGAGCGTCGCGGCGCAGAACTTCCCGGCGATTGACCGGGGGTACTTTCCAAAGGCGTTCCCTGTTACCAAAAGTCAAGCGGATTTGTTCGGGTACGTGGATGCTGGTGCTGGGCGATCGTACCAGCCAGCCGTTGCCGATGCTAAAATCCAGAGGTTCAGCCTTGCCTGTTACCAAAAGTACGATCGCCCGTTTGATGTTGACACGGCTCATCGGTAGGTAATTCTGAGAAAACACCACCACAGATTGCCTCAATACATCAGTTACTACGTTCACGGCTTGCTCCTCCTCATCAATTTTGGATTTTAGATTTTAAATTTTGAATTTTGCTTGCTTCGTCAGCATTGGCTACATCTGGTTTTTTCCCAGTTCCCCAAGCGGATCGAATTTCTCAAATATCCAATCAAATGCCCCCGCTTCTCTTACTTAGAAGCGGGGGCTAGAAAAACTGCTAAAGGCAAATTTTCATCCTGTCTTGGTACAGTCGTTTAGCTGTACCTCCCGCTTCGCGTATCTCGATATGGCTGTGCCACTTGCAGACCGTGCTGGTCTACCTCGTTGTAATGAATTTCTGCAATTTCTCCTAATCCACTATAACCGTGTTTATTTAGGCCCCGGCCCGCCCACGAGGTCGCTGCGACAGTCGCCAAACCCGTGCTAAAGACGTGCCGTAACGACTCGGAGCGACCCGTGGGGCGATCGCACTTCAGTTGATAGGTGGAGTAGGTGGGGAGAAATTTCACAGCAGGGAGAAGGTGGTTAAGAGGCTTTCAATCTAGCTGTAAACATACTACACTGATATTACACATATGTCCACCCGTCACGGAGAAAAAATTATGCATACCCTACCTAGAACCTCAACCACCGAAATGGAAGTCACCAGCATTCGACTCGAAAAAGAACTCAAAGAGAGACTAAAAGAGCTCGCAGGCAATCAAGGCTATCAAGCTTTGATTCGAGATTTGCTCTGGAATTACGTGCAACAGAAGTCTGGAGAGTATCGGCAGATGTTTTCTCGATCGGATATTCGAGCCAGCATTAATGCCACAGCACAGCAAGAGGAACGCTGCGCGCTTACAGGAGAGTTGATCCGACCGGGCGGGCCAATGTTATTAGGCCTGACAATGCACGGCGAAATGGTGCCGCTGAGTATAGGGAGTATGGCTGGATAAACCAGTTTATCGAAAATTTGCGAGAGCGATCAGCCTGGGGTGAAGGCCCCAGGCGCTGAAGATGGGTTTCCGAAGCATTTCAAGGAGATATATTTAACGAACCGCGAAGACGCGAAGTGCGCGAATAAAGATTAGAGAAGGAAGAAGATAGGCAATTTTAGCGGTTCGGGAGTTTGGTAACGCAGATCCGGAGGCTCGCCCCACGCGCGAGAAGAATGCTAAACTTTCCATCGGGCGTGCCGAACAGACGATCGTACATTTGATGAAAAAAATTAAAGTAATGCTGAAAA
This sequence comes from Microcoleus sp. Pol11C3, assembly GCF_036701485.1. Classification (NCBI taxonomy): domain Bacteria; kingdom Bacillati; phylum Cyanobacteriota; class Cyanophyceae; order Oscillatoriales; family Microcoleaceae; genus Microcoleus; species Microcoleus sp. Pol11C3. The sequence continues at coordinate 2,461 of NZ_JAUBQW010000008.1, forward strand.
ACCGCTACTTGACTGCTGCGAGTTCGATCGCCCTTCTCACAATTATCACCGGATGTGCAGCTACTGAATCGCCCCAACTTGCATCTCCCTCTCCTGTAGCTGAATCTTCCCCGCCGCCAGTTAAACCAAGTCAGCCTCAGCCCTTAATAGTCTCTGCTACCAATCCCGAAACCCCCACAAATACCAAAATCCAGCAATATCTCAACGGGTTGGCCGCCCAAGGTTTTGCCAAAGAAGACCAAGGCATCTGGATGCAATCAGGCAATACTTTGCTAGCCAATCATCAAGGTACAGTTCCTCTCTCGGCCGCTTCTATTACCAAAGTAGCAACATCTCTCGTCGCGCTGCAACAATTCGGGCCGGAACATCAATTTATTACCTTAATTGGTACAACAGGAAAAATAGAAAACGGCGTATTAAAAGGCGATTTAATTGTACAGGGAAGCGCCGATCCGTTGTTTGTTTGGGAAGAGGCGATCGTCCTCGGTAACGCCTTAAATCAAAAAGGGATCAAGCGAGTTACTGGCAATTTGATAATTGTCAATAAGTTTTACATGAATTTTGAATTAAATCCCCTCACATCTGGAAAATTGCTCAAACAAGGATTGAACAGTGAAATCTGGCCCAGCGAAGCCGCCGCCCAGTATCAAACACTGCCTCCAAATACGCCGAAACCCCAAATAACAATTGAGGGTACTGTCAAAGTTTTGCCAGCACCTCCCAATGACGTGCAGCCTTTAGTCAAACATTATTCTTTGCCCCTTGCCGAACTGATCAAAAAAATGAATCAGTACAGCAACAATCTCATGGCAGATATGCTAGCTGATACTGTCGGCGGCGCCAAAACAGTCGCGCAAAAAGCAGTAGCAGCAACCGGAGTTCCTCCCGGAGAAATTCAACTCGTCAACGGTTCGGGATTGAGCGAAGAAAATCTCATTTCTCCCCGGGCTGCTTGCGCGTTGTTTATAGCTTTAGAACGCTATCTTGAACCTTACAGCATGACAGTTGCTGATGTCTTAACTGTAGTTGGGAAAGATAAAGGAATACTGTCAGAACGGCCACTTCCCAAATTAGCAGTGGTCAAATCTGGCACGTTGGATAATGTTAGCGCTTTGGGCGGAGCGCTACCAACTCAAAAACAAAAAACAGTGTGGTTTGTGATTATGAATCGCGGGGAAAATGTCGAGACATTTCGCACTCAGCAAGAGGTTTTGCTGAAAAGCTTTTTGAATGAGTGGGGAAGTGTTAAAGTTTCGCCGCCGGAATTAACCCCAAATCCCACTAGAAATAGTAAGGTATCTCGCAGCGAAATTGTTCAATAAGCTGTTGTGCATTTAAATTGTCTATTCGGGGTGGGTTCGCCTGCCCACCCCCCAAGATAGTTTGTAGGGTTCATCAGCACAGAATACCTCTTACCAAAATCCCACAATTTCTTAAAATTATCTGCGTTCATCTGCGTTTATCTGCCTTCAATCTGCAGTTTGTTGATTATTATCGAAGATTTATGCAATAAGTATAGAGATTTTGAATTTGCAGCTAAAATAATGCAAGCTGATGCACCCTCCCAGCACAAACCAATTTAATTAGGTGTTCTCGCCCTAGCTACTACAATGCCGATCGCACTTTCGACTCTGCTAATATATCTCTGCAAGTCGTAAGCAACTGTCACCTCCCCAGCCGGCGAAGCGTGAATTAAACCCATATTGCCGTCAGCATTGCGGTAGACTAAACCAGTGTGGGTGACATCCAATCCTTTAAGATCCGTCGCTACCGCTACAATATCCCCCGGTTTTAACTGAGAATAAAGACTTTTGATCTGATTTGTCGGGATGTAATTAACAGTAGTTTTGGCTAAGTCTGCTTCTTGGCTGAGAATGCACTGATAAGTTGCTTCGTCTTTGACCATTTGCGGGTAACTGCTGCGGTGCTGGCTCATGAAATTTAGTGTTTTATTCATGGGTACTCCGCCTAATTCAGCGGTGATATTTTCCACAGTTTGACGTTTTTGATTGTCGTTAATCCATTCGGAAAAATAGTGCAATCTGCTACAATAACCGTTAATTTTACCGTTTACATACCGCTGTTCTTCTATGCGATTTACAAAATTTTGATAGTCGTAATCTTGTACTGCTACGCCCCTGGCGATCGCCAAAACGGTTTCTACAAATAAAACACAATCAAATTTATTCAAAGTTACGAGCAACTTCTCTTCGCCGGATTTGTCCAGCAAACCCTCGGCGTAGGGCTTTCCTCGGAAATTATCGGCGATCGCCTGGACGATTTCTCCGATCGAGCGATCGTGCAAATTTTGTTGTTTTGCATACTGTACAACCTTTTCAAAACGTGCTATGTCTTCTGGTTGTGCAACGGTTTCTCTCTCTGTATTATTTGAGTCTGGTCGTCTCGCCAGCACCTTCAGCAATTCGGAATAGGAAATTTCCGCTAAATTGTTGAAGTCCCACAACATACTCGGAAAACTGGAAACAGTTTGCTTGTTTGTTACTTTCAGATTTTCGCTTTCTCCCCTCAAGGAAAACGCTACATCCGCGCCCTTTTCTGCTGTTTGTCTATCGACAACATATCCCGTAGCAGATTGAGACTGAAATGCCCAAACATCAGGTATCAAAGAATTATTCACGCCGACGATCGCAAATCCCAAAACCGCCAGACTCCAAAAAATTCTCATATTTTTCAAAGGATTTTGCTTCAACTCAGTGCTATCCTGAAAATTTTACAATTACTAGAAGTCTCAATCAGCCTAGTAGACAGATGAAATTGGCAACAGCGGACTAGATCGATACACTTGTCATTTAGATGCCGCCCTATTATAAACTGATCGTGCGAGTTTGATACCACAACACTGTAATGCAAGTAGAACGCCGACGCCGCCCCATCGGGCCCCAACGCCCAATCGAGTCCCGACGCCAAAGCAGCGAGCGTCCAGTCCAGTCCCGACGCCAAAGCAGGGAGCGTCCAGTCCCATCTCGTCGCCCAATCCAGACCCAACGCCCAATAGACTTGTTGCAAAAGTCGCTCTCAATTCTTGAAATTATCTGGGTTAATCTGCGTTCATCTGCCTTGTATCTGCGGTTGACCGATCGAGCAAAGATTCATGCAAGAGGTATAATCCAATCCCGACCCCAAAGCAGCCAGCGCCTAGTCGGGCCCCGTCGCCAAAGCAGCGAAGGCCCAGTCCCGTCTCGTCGCCGAGTGAGGACGAAATTTTCTCGGCTCAAATACCGTAACATTTTGTGTTTAATTGCCGGGGCGATCGCGTTTTTTTGGCTCGTCACAATGCCCTTCAGAATTCGCCGTCCCCCAGAACCCCCAGTCATTTTGCCTCAACAGGCCGTCTCGCCTCAAGAAGCACTCTCGCCGCCGACAATTCAAACATCGGAAAATTTAGCCGATCGTCAAAGCGAGCCTACCTTTAGCTACAACATCAAAACACCTCCCAATCCCGTTTACTCTCAAGAATTGCAAGGGATTGTGGATGAATCTGTGAAAATTGCAACCAGCAAAGGATTGCCGGCAGAACGGCTATCAATTACCTTATTTGATGTCAGCAATTCCAAAACTCACACCTTTGCCGGATATCAAAATCAAACTCTCCGATTTCCCGCTAGCGTTGCCAAGTTATTTTGGATGGCCGCCTTTTACTCAGCCATAGAAAAAGGCATAATTACGCAAAGAGAGTCGGCCTTTAAAGATGACCTTGAACAAATGATTCGCGTCTCCAACAATGATGCTGCCAGCAGGCTTTTAGACAAACTCACAGATACAAAATCCGGCGGACGGCTCGCAGGAGAAGAGTTGCAAACATGGCTGAAAAAGCGCACTCAAATTAACACATTTTTCCAGTCAGCAGGCTACAATGATATTCGTATAAGCACCAAAAATTATCCCATATACTATTTGAGGCAAGAAGGTCCAATCGGTCGCGACTTGCAATTGCGGGGCGATGCTTCTCAGCCGATTCGCAATCAAGTAACTACCGACCAAGCCGCCAGATTAATGTATGAAATCTATACTAGACAAGCGGTTTCTAGCATCGCCAGCCGCAAAATGGCTTACTTGTTAACGAGAGACTTGGACCCCAAGGCATGGAAAAATGACCCCAGCAATTCGATACAAGGATTTCTCGGCGAATCTTTACCAACTAATATTTATTTTGGTTCCAAAGTGGGCTATACTTCCACATCCCGCAGCGAAGCGGCATTTGTCAGAACTTTAGACGATCGCGCGATTTATATTTTAGTTGTTTTCGCCGACGATCCGGCTTATTCCAAGGACGAAACAGCATTTCCAGCAATTTCCCGATACGTGTTCGATCGGCTAAACGCTCGCGGGCCCAGCAGTTAGGAGTGATATTGAGTAGGGCCGATTGACTGTTGACTGTTGACTGTTGACTGTTAGTGGAAAAACTGAAGGATGGTTGATATCAAATTCGGTAGCATCCGAATTATTCATATCTCTGTTCTCTTTCTCTGTTTTTTCGGCGTCAAGAGCGGTTTAATCATTCCAATGCAACCGGATTTGATATGAGTGTTGAATGTTGACTCGATTTTACAATTCCGGCGCACTCAGAAGTGATATTACGCACAAACAACGGTTTCTGCGAAAAATGGGTACTGACGACCAAAAAAACCAATTTCTTGACCACAAATCTAGGCTTTTAGGTAAAACCCGCAGCAAGAAAGCCGATTTCTTCTATCCTGTGAGCAAGTCCTAATTAGGTTTGTAGTTAGGAAGTCGTTTTTCTATCGTCTGTCAAGAGCTAACTCTAAACGATGAGTTAAACAATTTATTGACCGGACACAATTTAACTGGGGCGAAAGGATTCGAACCTCTGAATGGCTGGACCAAAACCAGCTGCCTTACCACTTGGCGACGCCCCAACGTCTTAACCTTCACTATCTTAACATTCAAACACCGCAATCTGTCAAGCATTTTGACAATAAAATTTAAAAAATCTTTTGGAAACCGATCGCCTGCAGGTTTATTCTTGGATCGCACGGGGGCGAGCTACCGGGATTTCAATACTGAAATCTGCTCCCTGTCCAGGTTTCGAGATACAGTTCAAGCTTCCTCCGTGTTTTTCCACCACAATCTGGTAGCTGATAGACAAGCCGAGTCCCGTACCCTTGCCCACAGGTTTAGTGGTAAAGAAAGGGTCAAACAAGTGGCATTTAGCTTTTTCTGCCAATCCGGGTCCGCTGTCTTGAATCCGAATCACCACAACTTGACCGCTCGACTTTCCTGACTCACCAGCCTCCGAGTTTGGGGCCACCACCGCCGTCGAGATTTTGATCGTCTTGGGTGGGGGCTGATTTTCCAAAGAGTCGATCGCATTCGCCAAAATATTCATAAATACTTGGTTTAGCTGTCCGGGATAGCACTCTACCTTCGGTAAGTTGCCGTAGTCTTTAATTACCTCAATTTCTGGTATTAGCCCATTTGACTTCAAGCGGCTCTGCAAAATCAGCAGCGTGCTGTCCATCCCTTCGTGAATGTCCACCAGCTTCATCTCTGCTTCGTCATGCCGCGCGAAGTTCCGCAGAGACAGGACAATTTGGCGGATGCGTTCAGTTCCCATCTCTATTGAAGACAGAATTTTCAGCAAATCCGGCACCATGAAATCAACATCGATTTCTTCGTTTTTCTCGATAATTTCGGGGCAAGGATCGGGGTAGTGCTTTTGATACAAGTGCAGCAAATCCAGCAAATTTTTCATGTACTGCTTGCAATAAGTCAAGTTGCCATAAATAAAATTAACCGGATTGTTAATTTCGTGGGCGACGCCGGCGACCATTAGACCGAGAGAGGACATTTTTTCGTTTTGGATGAGCTGAGCTTCTTTCTGCTGCAACTGCTGCAAAGTTTCCGTCAGTTGGCGGGCTTGAGTTTGGGCGGCTAAGGCTGCCGCCCGGGTTTGGGCGTAGAGTTCGGCTTGGTCGATCGCGATCGCCAGTTGATCAACCACCGCTTGCAGCAATTCCACTTCGCTCGTCGTCCAGGAACGGTGGCTGCTGTAATGGTTGCAAACTACAGCACCCATTTGACCGGAGCGAGTCTTGAGTGGCAGCAGCAGGTTAGAAACAATCCCGAGACTGCTCAAAAAAGCTCGTGTGGGCGGTTCTATGCACAGTGCTGTTGCCGCGTCCCCGATCCGGAGGGTTTGACGGTTGCTAATTTTCTGGGCCAGCAGGGTTACTTGTTCGATCGGGTATTCTGTGAGCCGCTCTTTCAGTTCTGGATTTGCCGCCTCGTGGGTGATTGCAAAGCTTGGCTGCCCGTCTCGCGAGATTGAATACCACAAAAAGTAGCACTGGTCAACCTGCAACAAGCTGCGAATTTCGTTGACAGCCGTATCTAAAATTTTGTCGAGGTCGAGGGAATTCCGCATCTGGCTGGCGAGGCCCAACAGCAGGCCGTCGCGGCGGCTCAACAATTCTTCTCGGGCCGCGTGGCGATCGATCGCCACGGCGATGACGTTAGCCAGGCAGCCCAGAACTTCTAGCGCTCCGTCGCTTGTCAAAGCGCTACTGCATAGAACCATCACTCCCACCAGCCGCTCCTCGACAATCAGCGGATAGGCAATGGCGCAGAGAGACCGGTTCGACATTAGGCATACAGGAGCCGTTTGGAGTTTTCCCGGTTCTGCTCGCACCCAATCTTCTCTTTCCCCTGCCCACTCTTCGCTGCTGAGTCCTGAATTGGCCTGCAATTCTAACTGCTCTGTCTGCGGGTTGAACGTCCAGATGCTCGCCCCTGTGGCGTCGAGGTACTCTACCATTGCCTCGGTGCAGCGGTTTAGGATGGCCGATAGTTTCCCGCCTTGTCCAAGGGCTGCACCGACTTTAACTTGCAGGGTGCCCAAGCGCGTGAGCTCTTGTAGCGGGGCTGCCGTTAGTTGGCCCTGGGAGGTGTCCTGGGATCGGGCAACGATTTCTCGGATTTGTTTGGGCTCGGGAGCCTGCGCGATGCCCGCTGAATTTTCCCACAAATATTGAGATTTGCCGATTGGCCCGAGCGTCGGGAGCTTTATTGTTCGGTATATTCTCGTGCCGCTCTGTGGCGTCTGTACGGCACACAAGCTGGATCGGTTCGAGCCACGAACTGACTCCGAGATTTGCTGGGTGTCCGAGGTGATATCTTCTACTTCTGGCAACTGTTTCTGGGCTTGGACTAATTGCCAGCGCAGATCCACCAAACTCGCAACTTGCCGACCCAAAGCTTCTATAGCTTCTATCGTTTCTTTTGTCAAGTCTCTCGGCACGGAGTCCATGACCGATAGCACTCCCAGCATCTGCCCATCTGAGGTGACGACTGGGATTCCGGCGTAAAATTTCACGAAGGGGTAGAAAACGGTCAGCGGATGCTCGGCAAATCTCACGTCTGTGGAAGCGTCTCGGACAATGGCTGCGGGCGGTTCCTTAAAGGAATTTGCAGGGGGTTCGATCGCAGATTCGGGAGCCACTGGCGGTTTTTGCAGGGAAATTGCCCAGTCAAATTCCGAGTTTGAGTTTGAGCCAACGGCGAACTCTTCGGGAGTTCGGTCAACCGCGCCAGCACAAAAATTCAGGTAACGATCGGCCAAAGTTCGATCGAGACCTAACTGCGACTTCAACCAGTGGCGGTTGCCGTCAATCAAGCTCAAGAAAGCAATAGGAGTTCCGCTGATATGAGCTGCCAAGCCGACCAAATTGTCCAAGCAAACCTCTGGAGCAGAGCCAAGAAGCTGATATAAGTCGATGTTATGAAGCTTGAACACTTTTTTTACCAAGAGGCAAGGGTGCTTTTATCATGTGTAACTGCCCGTCTAGTTGGTGCCAACCGCCCTTCTCAATACTTCCCTTGAAAAACAAGCTATGAATTTTGTGCTGGGAGAATGTGGGCGCAAGTCCCGCGCAGGCTGGCGCCGAACTCAGACTAACCTCTTGACTGACAGGGAAACTTTTGAGTTATGGGAGTTAGACCACCCCTGATCTAATACTGTATTAATTATACTTCCAGTTGACTATGCTTTTGAATACCTCCGGCTCTCTAAATCTAAGAGCCTCTGTTGGGAGGAAGCACCTTTCCAAAATATATGGCGATTGCTTATCTAGAATTTTTTAATCAGTTTAAGAGTATTTTAACAGACTTGTCTAATCCTAGGTAGCTGGCTTGCTGGTAAATTTAAATCATGGACTTGTGCCACAATACCAGTGTCCTTTACCGAGCTGTGCCGCAGCCTGCTGTTCAACTACAGTTAGGAGATTAACTACAAAAGATTGCTAAGATGTTAAAATTTGTAACAATAGTTTATCTAACTCGACCGTCTAGGGTTTATGGGCCCGGATGCACATTTGGCAACTGTTGTAATCGCCGATCGACCATTCTCCCAATCCCTTTTTTCGAGTTTGAAGTAAAAAAACAGGGGTAAAGTTTCTACTAACGGTCTAACGGGCCTGGCAATTATTGCCCAGAGGCAACTCTCAAAAAATGACCCGGGGAATTATGTTTTGTATTTTCAACAAATATAAATAAACAGGGAGAAGAATATGTGTGCAAGTAGTAGTCAAATACCAACTATTTTGGCAGTTGATGATAGTGTCGTGATGCAAGGACTTGTTAAACAGGCCTTAAGCAAAGAGTTTAGAGTTCTCGTAACCGACAATGCAGTGGATGCTTTGTCAACGATTTATCACGAACAAATTTCGGTTTTGTTGCTCGATGTTTCAATGCCTGGTATTGACGGATTGGAACTCTGCCGCACTGTCCGCAGCTTGCCTCAGTTTCAGAATTTGCCGATCATAATGCTGACAGCGCGAGATGGAGCCTTTGATAAGGTACAGGGGCGTTTGGCGGGAGCAACCGAGTATTTAACTAAGCCGTTTGATGCTGATAAATTGCGCGAGGTAATTGGTAAGTTTATCAAAATCAAATAATCGAACTTAGAAAAAAAATTAGTTTTGAGTAATTAATGAAGTAATTTGAGTAATTAATGAACTAAAAAGTTGCGATCGTCCTTTAGAACCCCGACTTCTTTAACCAGTCGGGGGGCGGGGTATTGTTCACTATTTGGGGGGTCAGTCCTAAATTTTTAATTTTGCCAGGAGTAGAGGAGCGATCGCGCTGACAGGTAGAATATATTGGGCGGCACAGAGAGCGATCGCTTCTTTGGGCATCCCGAAAACAACGCAACTAGCTTCATCTTGAGCAATGGTCAAGCCGCCGATTTGGGCGATCGCCAACATTCCGTCCGCACCATCTCTACCCATTCCTGTCAGCAAAACTCCCGCCGCAGCCCGACCGTAAACTTTAGCAACTGACTTAAATGTTACCGTTATTGAGGGGCAATGTCCCACGACATTATCAGATTGAGAATAAATAAAACGCCCTTGAGAATCCAATTCTAAATGACGTTTTTCTGGCGGGAAATAAACAATACCCGCTTGCGGTAATTCCCCCAAACCAGCTATTTTTACAGCCAGTTTAGATTCACCAGCCAGCCAATCAACTAATCCTTGCAAAAAACCTTCACTGATGTGCTGGACGCAAATTACAGGCACGGGAAAATTAGCCGGAAGCTTAGAAATAATCGCGTACAGTGCTTGAGGCCCCCCTGTAGAAGCCCCTATAGCCAATACTTTAATAGCTGGAGATTTAACATTTTCGTTGGAAAATTTGTAATTAGGAACTGGTACTTGGCTAATTTTTACACTTTTGTTATAATTTTCTGTCTCTACCATTTTTGGATGCCGTGTAAATACTTTAACTCCTGAGAGTATTTTAATTTTAGCTATTAATTGATTTGCCAGACGAGCATAATCTGATACCAACCCGTTAATCGGTTTCGGAAAAACATCTAATGCACCAGCCGTTAACAGTTGAAATACATTCTGAGTATCACCAATTTGTACAGAAGCACTAATTACTAAAATTGGTAGTGGATATTTCTTCATTACTTCTTGTGTGAATTCTAGCCCATTCATTGGCGCCATATTCAAATCCGTACAGATTACTTCTGGATGAACTTTCGGGATTAATTCTAGTGCTTCTAATCCATTGGAAGCGGTTCCTACAACTTGGATTTCTGGCGAGGAATCAAAAATTCGTTTGAGGACGATCGTAACTACTGGAGAATCTTCAACTAACAATATTTTAATGGGCGATAACATCACTTTGTTGGGAAATTATTGGGGATGGGAAATTGGAAATGAGAAATTGGGCATCCATGCACTGGGAATTTTTCATTGGACATTGGGCCTTGGGCATTGCTAATTGGTAGTAAATAACCAATGGCTAATAACTAATTACTAAGGACTAATGACTAAACTAACCGTTTTAGTGTCTCTACCAGCACATCTTGATTGAATGTACCTTTAGGAATATAAGCATTTGCCCCGGCATCAGCCCCTCTTTTTCTATCTTCATCCGACGCCAAAGATGTCACTAAAATTATTGGCAACTCACTGTATTCTTTTTGCTCCCGAATCTTAATAGTTAGCGCCAAACCGTCTAAATTTGGCATTTGCACGTCAGAAATCACTGCATCAAAGTAGCGAGTTTTTAATTTATGGAAAGCATCCAATCCATCAACCGCTGTGACAACTTCGTAACCCGCACCTTCGAGGATGCGCTTTTCTTGAGTGCGGGTACTGATGGAGTCTTCTGCTAAAAGTATAACTTGTTTTCGGCTGACCGTCTCAATGGGCGATCGGACACCAGAAACCGCACGCGGCGAAACTTGCTGGCGTACAGATTTTATCAAATCGTGGGGATTGAGTACCATACAAACTTCCCCCGTGCCGAGAATCGTTGCACCTGAAACATTTCGTACCCGTTTCAGCAATTGACTTTGGGGTTTAATCACCACATCCTGTGCCTCAATCAAATCATCTATAAATAATCCCAATTTTTCCTCCCCAACTTTCAAAATAATACAAGACTTTTTCGGAGAATTTGATGTCAGAGATTCTCCCATTATTTCCCTGTTTAATTCTTGCCAACTTTCCGGTCTCAATTCCAGATTGTTAGGTAGCCCTCCTCTATTATTCAATTCTAGTAAATCTACTAAATAAGCAACTGATACTGGCTGAGTATTACAAATTATCGTTTCCTTACCTTCGACTGTAAAAATATCAGAACTAGCCACCAGCATTGCCATTTCTACAAACTTAATTGGCAGGGCATACGCAATAGATTTAACCCTACAAATTAATACATTGGCAGTAGCTAGCGACGTGCTGAGTTGCAGCCTAATAGTGCATCCTTGTCCTGAGATAGATTCAACTTGAATGGTGCCTTTTAGTGCTTCAACATTAGCCCGAACTACATCTAGACCCACCCCCCTGCCAGAGACTTCAGTAACAAATGTTCTGGTTGAAAAACCGGGAGCAAAAATCAGTAATTGAATTTGGTTTTCTGTCATAACTGCAAGTTCTTCCGGGGTGCAGATGTTGCGTTTGACAGCAGTTTGTTTAATGCGATCAAGATTCAGCCCCTGCCCATCATCAGCAACTTCAATGATAATGTTGCTAGCAGTATGGTAGCCTTTAATTCGGAGAGTAGCACCGGGAGGTTTGCCGAGCTTTTCGCGTTCGGCGGTTGTCTCGATGCCGTGGTCGATCGCATTGCGAATCATGTGCATCAAAGGGTCTTTCATTTCTTCTAAAATGCGTTTATCAGCTAGAGTTTCTCCCCCTTCAATTACTAATTGAACTTGTTTTCCTTCCCGCTTCGCCAAGTCTCTAGCCGCTCTGGGAAATAGATTAAAAATAGTAGACAAAGGCAGCAGTCTGAGAGTGCGAATTCCTGATTCTAATCCCTCCGTAATTAATTCTAGTCTGCCCGTATCTTCATCAACTCGATTTTTCAATTGCTTTACTAGAGAGCCCAGAAGTTCTAAATGTTCTTCTGTACGCTGGTAATAATTCTGTAACTGTATGAATATCGTGTTTTGTTGAGACGCATTTTTATCAGTTTCTATTTTATCAGTTTCTATCTGATGAAGCTCTAACCGATTTATAAAAGCTTCTCGGCTCCAATCTTCCCACAAATCTGTAAGCTTTTCGATCTCAGCAAGTCGGTGTACTAGCCTATTTGTAGTAACCGTAAGTTCCCCAGCTTGAGTCATTAAATCGTCTAAATTTTGGGTAGTAACGCGAATTGTTTCGATGCGGTAAGACGAACTAGAAGAACCCCTAACAGTCGGCTCGGGAGCCGATGGAGCAGCTTGTCCAGAAGCGGCAGGTAAGTTTTGAGCTTGCAGTAATTCGTGCTCGGAGGGTAGCGTAAAAAAAGAGGAATTATTATCTGAATTAGCGGCGGCAGAAGTTATAGTGTTTGTTTCTAGTGGCGGCATTTCCGAATAAGTAAATGGCGTTTTTACTAATTCTTGTTCGGGTACTTGTGAAGATTCTGGCTCTGCTGTCATGGCGACTGGCTGAGGCTTGTTAGAAGCACTCATCATGCTAGCGAGGACGTAAAATGTATTGACGCCGGAATCTTGGCCCGTGATGGCTTCGTCAACAAGTTTGCGGATGGCGTCTAAACCTTGCGAAAGTCGATCGCTAATATCTGGATTGAGTTGAGTTTCTCCCCGCTTGACGCCTCCCAAAATATGCTCTATTTGATGAGCTAAAGATGCTACATTTTTTACCGCCAGCATCCCAGCATCGCCTTTAAGAGAATGGGTTTCCCGCAGCAATTCTTCTAACTTAGCTGAGTCCCCGGGGTGTTGTTCCAAGTACAGCAATCCCTCGTCTAGTTTCTGCAAGTGTTCTTCACTAGCGATTTTAAATACATCTCGGAGTTCTTGATCTTCAATCATATATATCTTTGGGTAATCGGTAATTGATCATCAATAATCTGTAATTGGTAATCCGTAATTAATCTCCCTTCTGCCTTCTGCCTTCTTCCTCCCTTTGACTAGGCGATCTGACGAGTCTTCGTTCTTCCTTTTTCCCTAAACTACAGATTTGAGATTTAATGCAGCTTCGTTTAGTTTTTGAGTGCCGATTTTGACTTGAGTAATGCCGCTGACTGTTTGAGATGCGCCTTGGTTGAGAGAATTCATGGCATCACCTACTTGCTGAATAGCGATCGCCTGCTGTTGAATATTAAACGAAATTTGTTGGTTCCTGGCAAACACCAGATTGCAAGCTTCCCTAACACCCGTAAAAGCTTCTGCCGTATCTCGTGCTGTTTGTACCCCTGCTGCTGCTGTTTTGCGTCCCTCTTCTGTTGCTTTCACCGTCGAGTCGATCGCACGTTTAATCTCTGGAATAATACCATTAATCTTTTGCGCCGCTTCTTGGCTTTCGTCTGCTAATTTACGAATTTCCCTTGCTACCACCGCCAAACCTCTGCCGTACTCACCCGCTCTGACTGCTTCGACGGCGGCGTTGATAGCTAGGATATTCGTCTGGCTGGCTAAATCGCTAACCAAACTTGCTAAAGTCGAGATATTGCCAATCTGAGCTGTGCTATCATTAAGTCGCTGATTTTGCCGAGCAATTGCCACCACAGCTTCTCTCAAACCCAGCATTTGATTGAGAGTTTGCTCAACCATTTGAGTGCCTTCTTCCGCGAGATTTAAAGCTTGGCGAGCTGCGGCGGCAACAGCCTCAGCTTGCTCGGCTGTTTGCTGAGAATATCTGCCCAAAGTTTCTAAAGTTGCAGTTGTTTCATTAACTGAGACAAATTGCTGGCTGACTATTTGCTCTTGCTCGTTCATATTAGATACTATCTGGATTGAAAATGCAGAGATTTGGGAAACCAATCTCTGAATTAGCTTAACCATTTTTCCCAGCATAAACAATCCTAATGCCAGCACAATACCTAGGGAAAATATAGTAATAATCGCCGCTACTTTTTGTAAAATAAAAATAGAAGCAAAAAGCGAACTCTTAGGTGCTTGATTCACAATAACCAGAAAATTTTTGTTATTTTGTTTGGTGGGAAAAACTGTATTATAGCTAATAACTCGATCGCTGAGGTCTATATTGCCTTGACCACCGGAAAGTATTTTAGTAACTAGGTCGGCTGAATAATCTTTGTGGAGATTTTCATCGGTTTTTTTGTCAGAACCCCATTCTTTTGTAGGATTAGGATGGTAGATATAGTTACCATCTTGATTTACCATAAAAGCTTGAGCTGAATTTTCATTATTTATCTCTTTAACTCTATCGATGAGACTGTTCCCCAAAGAATTAGAAATCAAAATGCCTTTTCTTTCTCCTTTGGTATCAAAAATTGGAGTAGCGTGGCGAATTGTTGGCTTGTAAGGAATTTCTATTTTACCGCGTTCCTGATTCAGATTGAATTGAGACACATAGATTTCTCCAGGTTTGAGCTTCATAGTTAAGTAAAAGTAATCCCTATGAGCTTGATTTTGCAGTTGGGAATCGGGAATAATTTTTATATTTTTGCCGTCAGAATTTAGGCGCACTCGCTCGTTACCTTTCTCATCTATGTAACGCAACTGCATATAATATGGCTTGACTTCCATCATTGATGAAAATAGGATTTGCATTCGCTCGACCCAACTTTGATAAGTTGAATTAGTTTCTACGTTTACTCCATTTCCCTCTCTAGCTCTTATCATTTCTAGAAGAGGGGGGCATTTGCGGAAGAACAAAACATCGTCACTCATATTTTCCAAAGTGTTAACAATTTGCCCTCCGCTGGAGACGACACTTTCAGCAAGGTGACTCAATGCTAAAGTTTGCAGTGCTGCTGCAGAAGAAGAAATTCCATACCAGCCTACAAGAGATACTGGAATCAAGGTACTTAAAATTAGGAGCAGTAGTAGTCGGTGTTTAATTCTTTTGAAAAATGTATGGATCATTAAAAATTGCTAATAGGTAAGGGATAGTTGGTCATGGGTAATTGGGAATTGGTAATTAATCTTCCTTATTCCTACAGTGCTGATTGGAGATTTTGGGCTACTTGATTTACGTGTTCGGTGCCGAGGTTTACTTGAGAAATGCCAGTGGCAGTTTCCTGAGCTGTTAGGTTGAGATAGTTAACGGCTTCAACTACATCCTGAATCGCGATCGCGCAAACAATCGCTTTAATTCTTTAATATAAATTTTTATTTTATTTGATCGTAACTGATCGCTCATACCATTTTAGATTTTAAATTTTAGATTTTAGATTAAAAAATTCAAAAGTTGGGAATCACTCATTAGTATCTGGCTTGGGAGCTTGCCTACCGTTGCATTATTTTTCAAGACGATCAGAACCGATCGCACTTCTAAACAATTGCTTTTAAATCTAAAGCAGCTTCATTCAATTTTTGAGTACCGACTTTAGTTTGAGTGATACCGCAAGCCGTTTGTGCCGCTGCTTGGTTGAGAGAGTTCATAGCTTCCACCACTTGTTCGATCGCGATCGCTTGCTGTTTGGCATTCAGCGAAACTTGCTGAGAACTCACAACCACGTTGTTAATTGCATTAGCCACTCCGGCAAATGCCGCAGTGGTTTCTAATGCAATCTTCACCCCAGCTTCCACAGTTTTAGTACCTTCATCTGTCACCATTACCGTTGAATTAATCGCTTTCTGAATATCAGTAACTAACAGATTAATTTGCGTGGCAGATTTTTTACTGCGATCGGCAAGTTTGCGAATTTCTGATGCCACAACGCCGAAACCCTTGCCGTGTTGACCCGCCCGCACTGCTTCCACCGCAGCATTTAGCGCTAACATATTAGTTTGATTTGCCAAATCGCTAACTACAGTTGAGATATTACCAATGCGATTGGTTTGCTCGCTCAACTGCATAATTTGCCCTTGCATATCCTGCACTTTAGTTTTCAGGGTTGCCATTGCTTTTAAAGTTTCTTCGACAGCTTTTGTACCTGCGCCCGCTAAAGTTAAAGCTTGCATTGCTTGAGATGCAGCAGTTTCTATCTGCTGTGAAGTCGCCCTAGAAGATGCGCCCAATTCGTCCATCGTCGTAGTAGTTTGATTGACTGAAGCTGCTTGCTGTGTTGCCATGCGTTCCTGTTCTTCAACTGTTGCTGCAATCTCAGTGGAAGAACTCGCGATAGAACTAATGGCGCGATCGATAGTTGCCACAATTCCTGACGAAATCAGCCAAGCTATACCCGCACCAAACAGCACTAACAGCAACGAACCAACCAGCAGCGTCGATACCAAAAAGCTTAAAGCTTGCTTCGTCAGTTGCGTTTTTTGCTTAACCAAACTTAATTCGGTTTCCCGAAATTCCAGGTTCACTTTCAAAAATTCATTCACTACATTTTTGTACTTTTGTGTATTAAATACAGCGATGGCTTTCGCTGTCTGATTTTGCAGCACTAAGCGAATAATGTCTTTGTTACAACCATCATAATATTGCTTGACTAGCTCTCGCATCCTCTGCAAACGAATTCTCTGTTCGGGATCTTTAACGGTCGGCGCTACATTATCCGCCGACTGCTGAGCTAACTCTGCACCTGTGTGAAAATCCGTTAAAGAATCATTACTTTTATTAATTAAATACCCACGTAGCCCCCGTATCATTTGCTCGGCACCTAGGGATATATTAGTTGTTTCTCCGAGTACGTGCTGTACCCTTTCCGTTTCTTGGAAAGTTTTCAACACCTGATTTGTAGTAAAGATAACTACTAGGGGAAACCCTAAGTATATAGCTGCTGGCCCTAGATATCCGAGCAGCATCTTGTTTCTAATGTTTAAATTGTTAAGTTTAGCAAACATCTTTTTTTTCTCCATTTAAGATAGCATTTCCCTTAGTAATGTTATGAGGCTGCGATAGTGGCTAGGAGTCCCGTGCTGGCAATTGAAATAATCTGGCAACTTCTGGGATAAATGCCGTACAGGGACAAGATAAAATAGTATCATAGCAAATTTTGTTCTAACCTGTTGCAGCATTCAGATTTTATTTTTAGGGCGACATCGAAGCCTACCCACAAAAGTTTAAATCTAAATAAGTGTACAAATAGATGCGCGCCAGCTTATTACTATCTTTTCTTTGGTTTCCGGTGGGGCGGACTTGTTCGTGGAGGCGCGACCCGATTCCCGGCTAAAATATCTTTTTTCAAACCTCCTCATCAACAACAATTCCCCCTTTTGTCAGCAATTTTTGCAAGTTGAGAACAGCGATAATTTTTTCTTCGTAAAAAGTGGTACCCTGCAGATATTCGCGGTTTGCCAAATTTATTGCAGCAGGAATAGCTGCAAGCTCTGCCCCATTCAAATATATAATATTTAAGATTTCGTCAACAACTATACCTGCCACCACATCTTCAATTTCAACAACGATCGCCTTAGATAAAGATTTTGTATCCGCCGACATATTTAAAACATTCCGAATATCTACTAGCGTCAGAATCTCGCCGCGCAAATTCATATTTCCAATAATGCGATCGGGAGTGCAAGGAACCGGAGTTACTTGGCGAATGTCAGTAAATTCGCGCACTACCTCTAGATTAATACCAAAGTATTCGCCGTTCAAAACAACGAGGGCCAGCGACATATTAATTGCAGCAGAATTTTCGCGATCGCCCAATAGCCTCAAATTGTCAGCTCGCGCTCTAAAAATTGCCTTTTCTTCCGGCGTAGCATTCGGGCAAAAAACGTGAGGCTGGCTCAAAACTTTAGCATCTTCCGCTAACAATTTTGGATCTCTTTCTAACGGCAAATTTTTGCCATCTACCTTGCCTGCGGCAGCCCAAGAGCCTGCACCGCTTGCAGAAACTGGCATTTGGGCCTCTGTTTTTTCGGGAGAATATCGAATTAAACGATCGAGATTGAGCAGCATGGTAATATCGGCTTCACAGCGGGCAAATCCAGCTACAAAACGATGCGACGCCCCTGCCTTTTCTCCCCCGTAAGATAGCTGCGGAGTTATCGCGTTTTCGGGGATATGCTTGACTTCGCTAACTTCATTGACAATGATAGCAACTCGAAATTCTTGCCATTCTATGACGATCACGCTATTTGTCAAACAATATTCTTGCCAGAGATATCCCAAACGGAGATTCAGATCCATCACGGGCAGAATTTCGCCCCTGAGATCGATCGCCCCTACAATATCTTGAGGCGCTTCGGCGATGCGTGTCAGCTCCGGCAGAAAGAAAATTTCCCGAACGCAGCCGACTTCTACACCGTAGAGCAAACCGTTCTGTTTAAATATAAGATACGGCTTAGTTTCCATATTTACTTTGACACTTTATTTACTAGGACTTGCGAAAAAAAACCGGTTTCTACGATCGTATTGGGTTAGGCAGCGAGGCATCTACAAATAAACCAGGTTTTTAGGTTCTCCCAGCGCATTAGTTTTGTTGGCTGTACAATTTTACCAATTTTTTTTTCACATCCATCAATACTTGACTCGCTGTCATTTTTCCCTCCTGCTCGATCAGAGTATTGGGCGGTAGTTTTTGGAGAAGCTCGCAAGATGAGTTGTACATTTTAATAGCTATATGTAGCTTACCTTCTTTATTGTATATATTCCCTAGTTCTAGATAAGCTAAAACAAAATATGGGCAAAGATAAATAGTTTTTTTCAAGAATAATTTAGCTTTTTCCAAATCGCCCTGTTCTTCAGCAATGTGAGCTTGCAAATAATAAGGAAATACTGACATAGCATCTGCTTTGCTAGCTCGGTTGCAGTGTTCGATCGCCTGAGAATACTTACCTAAATTTGCATAAATCCTCGCCAACAAATAATCAGCATCAAAAGTCTGAGTTTGGAGGGATAACGCCTGTTTTGCCTTGTCAATCGCCTCAGTATAATCTTTATTCTTCAAGCAGTCTTTGGCTTCTAAAATTAGCATTAAATAAGTTTTTTGAATTTTCTTTTCTACAATAGGATATAAAAATGCCCCATCCTTACCCGCCAAATCTCTCTCCACATAGGGAGTTCCCAGCGTATTTACCAACCCAGTATCTGCTGTTAACAGCGACCCGATATCCGCAAGCTTGCCGTTAGCAAAACTAGCTAGCAGGGTTAGTCTCGGTAGCAACTGACCGCTGTCGTCCTCAACTTTCCCTGCCTTTCCCGATTCCCCAAACGCCGATTTTGCCTTGAATGGTGATGCAATCAAAGGCTCTATTTTACCTAGTTCCTCCCCTAGGACATTCTTGGCTTGATAAACAACCGACTGCAGGAAAACTTTTGGTTGAAAATCGTCCATCACGTGATTGTGAACTTCAGCGTGACCAGTCATTAAATATCCTCCATGTCTCAGCGTCTTGGCAAACTTTTTCAATACCTGTGAAATATATTTATCTTCAAAATAAACAAAAACATTTCTGCACAGTATCAAATCCATGTTATTAATATCTGTGTGAATATTAGGAAAATTCTCGGTCACTAAATTTACACAGCTAAAGCTAACTACTTGGCACAAATTCCTGTCGATTTTCCAATCGATTTTCCGCCTCTCGAAATACTGCCTTTGCAGTTCCGGGTCAATCAAGCGAAACGACCAAAGGCTATAAATTCCTCGCTGCGCTTTTTCTATTACTTCTTGATTGATATCACTACCTAAAACTAAAATTTTCCATTTTTTCCAATCAGGAATTAGCTGTTTTAAAATAATAGCTAAAGAATAAGGTTCTTCACCAGTTGAGCAGCCAGCACTCCAGATTCGCAGCGTTGGCTTAATTCCCAATGTCTCGTACAATTTTAATTTGTGAGCAATTAATTCCGGGAGAATAACTTTTTCCAGTAGAGAAAACTGTCCTTTGTCCCGCATGAAATAACTTTCGTTGGTCGTCAACAGCAACGATAGTTCTCGCCATTCGCTTTGGCTTTTCAGACTCGGATCGGCTAAGATTTGATAATACTTCTCGGGAAAGGGTATTTTTACAGCTTTCATCCGAGTTAAAAGTTTTTGACATAAACCAGCTCTATCTTGCGGGCGAATTTGTAAACCCATGTGAGCCGCAATTAATTGAATAAATAGGTTAATTTGTGCATCATTCATATCAACCCTGCTAAATTTGTTTAGGTAGAATCTGCTATTATCGGGAATTGGTAATGGGGGAGGGGCTAGGCATTTGAGCCGATCGCACTCACCAAAAAGATACCTACGCAAATAATATCATGTCCGGTCGATCGACCCCACGATTCGGGTCGGGGCAAGTTGACGCTTAGCTACTGCCCCTTTTACAGATCAGGCGTAAATCCCCCCCACAAAAATTATCGTGAATTTAGCGGGCATGATATCAAAGGCAAAAGGTAGAAAACAGAAGCCAGGAAAAAATTCGGCCGTTTGCCTTCTACCTTCTGCCTTCAAAAGCATCTATCTCCAACTTTAAGCTGGAAAAATCCGCAGGCGGCGATTGGGTTCTTCCCCAAAAGAGTGGGATTTGAGGTGATAGTGTTCCACCAGTTCGTGCTGCATTTTACGGACGTTGGGAGAACGGGGCAGGAGTTCCACCGGCTGTCCCTTGGGAATGACAATTTGCTCGACAGCCAAGCGGGTTTCTTCGAGGGCTTCGAGCTCGTCAGAAGAACCGCTGCGGGCGAATAAGGCGAGGTCTGCCACTTCCGGGGTACCTGGGTCATCCATGTCCAACAGGCGCCGCAAAGCTCTCGCTACGTGGGGAATAGTGCCGGCCTTGATTGTGTGCAGGGGAACTTGGCGAGTTTTGGCCAAGTGCCTTAATTTTGACTGGTTCCGCACGTTCGATCGCAAAGCCAAAACCACGTCAGCACTTTCAATATCCTTCGTCAACTGCACCGGCAGATTCAGCGTCGAAATCACCTGTTCGAGCTGGTGGCGAGCTATGCCATAAGGATAAACGTGGAGGGGTAAATCTTCGCCGTTAGGGCCGACGTTTTGGGAATAACGTCCGCGCTGCTGGGGTACTGGTTCGATCGACAGGGATTCTTCGAGCAGTTGCTCGAAATACCGAGTCTCAGCCACCGGCGCGCTCTTAGCAGCGAAGTTCTCGCTGGGAGCGGGCATCGGCACCATTTTGCCAGCACTCCGCCACCCAGAGATCGGTGTGACGGGGCGGATTGGCGATACAGCAGCCGGGCCGCTGGAAGCTGCCATCCCCGGAAACCGGGCGGGGGGAGCGGCCGACTCGCGCTCGATAATTACTTCTCCACTGTCGCTGACACTTCTGATTTGCTGGTTGGGTTCGCGTCCCCGCAGCAGAGTGTCGATCGAATCTGCAACTCGCTCGTGTATTACCCAGCGCTGGCGTTCCAGCATTTCGACGGCAATTTCAAAAGTTGGCGGTGCTTTGCGCTCCAAAACCGTTTTTTGAGAACCGCGGCGTCTCGCCTCGTCATCTCCCAGCGTCACCGCTTGGATGCCCCCAATTAAATCTGCCAGAGTCGGGTTTTTCATCAAGTTTTCGATCCGGTTCCCGTGGGCGGTACCGACCAACTGCACGCCCCTTTCCGCGATCGTCCGAGCCGCCAAAGCTTCGAGCTCCGTGCCGATTTCGTCAATCACGATCACTTGCGGCATATGGTTTTCCACTGCTTCGATCATGACTTGGTGCTGGAGTTCGGGACGGGAAACTTGCATTCTGCGAGCTCTGCCGATCGCTGGGTGGGGAATATCTCCATCTCCGGCAATTTCGTTGGAGGTGTCGATGATTACCACCCGTTTTTCCAAGTCATCGGCGAGCACGCGGGCAATTTCCCGCAGGGCCGTGGTTTTGCCAACCCCGGGGCGGCCGAGCATCAAAATTGACTGACCGGTTTCCACCAAATCGCGGATTATGCCGATCGTCCCGAACACAGCGCGGCCCACCCTCAAAGTCAAGCCGATAATCTCGCCGCTGCGGTTGCGAAGGGCGCTAATTCGGTGCAGGGTTTGCTCGATACCGGCTCGATTGTCGCCGCCGAAGTGGCCGACTCGCTCGATGCAATATTTGAGGTGTGCCTTGGAAACCGGCGTTTGGGAAAGAGGTTCGGCCAAGGATGGAAAACGAGCTTCAGGTTGGCGGCCCAAATCCATGACAATCTCAATGAGATTGTTGCGCTGCGGGTGCTGCTCTAAGGGCTGCCGGATCTCATCTGGCACGATGTCTAATAATCTGTTGAGGTCGTCTGTAATCTGCATTCGCCTCGATGTGTTCGGTGACGTTTTCAACTTTTTAGTCATTAGTCATTAGTCATTAGTCATTAGTCATTAGTCATTAGTACCAATGCCCAATTCCCAATTCCCAATTCCCAATTCCCAATTCCCAATGACTAAAATTCTTTGAGCTGGGAAACTAGAGAACGAGCTAAACTCACGGCCTCCCAAAGAAGTTCTGGGACGGCTTCGAGCTGAGTCAACCGAGGTGTTTGAGCTTCGGTTGCGCTGCAAGCGGCTGCAACCGGAACGGCATAGGCTCGATCGGTCTGCATTGTTTCTAATTGTTCTAAAATTGGCGATAGCAAAACCCTGGCATAGCTGCCGTAAGCTATACCTGCAATGTGTGGGGTATCAGGAATGGACAAATTTTTCCGATCCTCCCTCATCAGTCCCTCGGCTCTGAGCTTGCTGACAGTGTGAGCATTAGTGCCGCCTGCAAGTTGCACGTATCCCGGCAACTGGGCAGCCAAAACTTTTTGACCGAGTTTGACCGCGGCTCTAGTAGTTCCTGTTCCGATATCTCCGCTCATTGGCCTACCGTCCGTTTGCCAAATTAGGGGACAAGGAAGAGGGGAAATTATTTGATAGAGTGTCCGCAAATAATCAATCAAACCGTCTCCATCGGGGCAACTAATTGCTATTACCTTGAGTTGAGCGACCCAGGGAGCTATGCTCGACCAAAGTCGCGCAAAATCTGCCTCTCTGCCTACTTGCGTGTGGATTTCTAGGGCGTCGGCACCGGATTGCAAGATTAAAGGTGCGATCGCGCTGGGAGCAGACACGTAAGAACGAGTATAAATCAGTTGGCTCGGACAAATCGGCAGACAGCGACCGCAGCCATAGCACTGCTGGTCTATCACCCCGGAAAAACCCCTGTCAGCACTCTGAAAAACTATTGCTTCGGCTGGACATATTTTTTCGCACGGCCGCCAGCAGTCCGCCGGACAATCGGCTGGGTTGAATTCGGCTTTGCGAAAATGCGGGTCTTCCCCATCGTTTAAACTCACCATCAGCAACGGCAACCCTTTGCCGCCAAACCTGCGGTTTTGAGTTCTTGCCTGTAATTCGCTGGCCACTTGTAGGGCTTCTTTCGCTGCGGCGACGGCGGCGGGATCTGCCGCGACATCGATACAGTCAGCGCCTGCTAGGGTGTAAGCCAAGGTGAGATTCCGTACAGAAGGCAGGTGTTGAAAGCTCGCCCCACAGATCAGCTTGAACCAATGGCCATCTTTTAATGAGTTTAGGGGATGATAATGTTCTGTCACCCTTATATGCTAATCCTTTCAGCTAAAAATTACGAGGTGGAAATTTCTACTTTATTTTAAAATTTAGGCGGGTACAAGCTGGAAACGCTACTGATAGCAGTAGCTCTGGTGCTATTGGCTCTATATGTAGAGTTCGGAGGTAACTATTTTTGAGAAATCTAATTTTTTTGAGAGTGACTAAGGATGAGGGGATTTTTAACTTTGGCGACCGCTTTGACTTACAGACAGACTCTCTATCATATCATACTTGGGTGGATTTGGCAAGGAAAAAGTAGACTTGAGATTTTTTTGAAGTTGCCGTCCTAGGGCAATTGCCATAAAGTTCGATCGAGCATTGAAACCCATCGACCAACCGCAGATGAACATTCTCCTCCCTAACTAGAAGCTAAATTCATCTGCGTTAATCGGCGATTCAACGATCTATACTACTTGCTCAGCCGCTTGTAAACAGTAGCCAAAGCATAACTATCCCCCACATTTCCCGGAAACAAAACTACTGGTAAATTGGGAAACAGAGGATGATCAGCTTCGGTTTTGACCACCGAACAACCGGCAATAATTTGACCGATTTGCCTGACACTTTTTAGCGACAAACCTGTACTCAAAACATCATTAGAAGTAATGCCGCCCTTGCTAATCAAAAACCCGATATCTGCAGGCAGTCCCCGCACGATATCCATCAATAAAGCAGAAACCGCCTCTCCAAATTTTAACCGGACTTCGGTATTTTCAAATTCGAGTTCCTTGCGGCTGGTATAAATTACAGGCGTTTTGCCATCTGCATTAGCAGTGCGGACTTTTTCGAGAATTTCATCGAGGATTTGGGTGCGATACTCGGGTGAATCTTCTAGCAAGTGAGATACATCTATTTCAATGCTAACTATATTGGGTTCTTTTAACAAGCGCTCCAATTGTTCCGTAGTTTTCTTAACGTGGGAACCAACTATTACTGCACCCGGTTTGCCATCCCTCACATATTTTGCCATTTCGTCGGCTGCTACTGGCTGCGGGCCGAGGTCAGCTAAGGATGTTAAAATACTCGCTGCGCTGCGGAATAAAAACTTTTTGCCTTGACTGACTGCATTGAGAATGTGTTTGGCAAATGTGTCTAAATCGCCTTGGCTTTGGCCGTCAACAACTGCACATTGGTTGTCTGTCATGTCCATGAGTCGATCTAAACTTCCGTAGCGAATATCGGCGAGTAAAATGCGATCGACTGCATCAGCGGGGATGCGACCTTTGGTTTTTTCTTCTACATAGTCTGGCAGGTAACTGTGACTGTACCCAAAGACTGAATCTTTGGCAAATTCGGTTTCGTGTACTGGTGTCGGGACACTGTTAACTATTAGGTAGTGCACGCTGTGGCGGGTAATTCTGCCTCCTTCAAAAAAGGCGGGAATTAGAAAATGGGCGTCGAAGGGGCCAAGTTCTTCGGCGATCGCGTCGGTTTCGATGGGATAGTGGCCGCGCAGGGTAGAATCGGAACGGCTAACTATTAGGAAGTCTTCGATTTTTTCGCTGGCGATCGCCCTTTTGAGATTTTGGCACACTTCGCGGGTGACGGAGGCTGCTTTTTCGGGAGTTAGCGATCGAGTATTTGTCAGTATGAAGAAAATCGGGCACTTGTCGCGCAGCCCCAAACGCAGGGTGTCTTCGTCCCAACGTGTCAGCAGCAAGCAACTGTGCACGGTTTGAGAACCAGTCGGATCGTCGTCGAGAACTATAATCTTGGGTTTAACAGAAGACATACTGACCTGGTTGTTAACGTCACCTTTCCAAGATATCCTTACCTGTTACGTAACAGGAAAAAATTTACAATAATTATGATATTTTTTTCACAATTCTCATAACTTATAATTTGGAGAATGTGTTTGAGTTAGATCTGTTCAGTAAGCTGCATATTGCTACTGGCTAAGAGGCGCACGCAGCCGTGCACGCTACTAAGTTTTGCCATTTTTAAAATTAGCAGCGTTTCGATCTTGCAACTTTTTCATTTCTGCTTGAACTCCCACCGCTACCTGCAAAGCTTCGTTGAGCAATCGTCCTTGTTCGCTGGCTCGATCACTAATTTGCAGAGCATTCAAATTTCTTAAGTTATTGGCAAACAATTCGGAGTTAGTAGCGACAAATTTTTTGTTTTCCCTGAGAATTCTTTCGGTTTTCAAAGCTCGAACTAAATCGTCTCTGATTAGCTGCAAGGCTTGAATGACTTTTGCGCGATCGCCGATTTTGACTTCCGCATTGCCAGCATCTTCTATCTTGTCATTAATTTCAATCGCTTTGATTATACCATTATAGCGATCCACATCATCAAAAAGATTGATTAAATGTTTGTTTTGGCGACTGCACCGAATTTTCCACGCATCCTCAAGGATTAAACCGGCGATCGCAACCAAGTGAAGGGCGAACCACAACAAATAAGCTCTAGGAAATATCGCAACCAGTAGCCAACAACTGATTAGAAGCAAAACAATTAAACCGACTGTTTTCAAAGCTTCGCGGGCAAACTTAGTCGCTGTCGGCGGCCGGTATACGCGATCGGGCCCCGCGCCGCTGAGGTGCTTGATCTCACCGACAGTAATTTCTAATCCCTGAATGTCAGGTCGCATAAATCTTCACAAATATTTGTTAATTATAAAGTTTTGTTGTAGAACTAGGGGCTCGTCTACAATAAACCTAACACTTTTTTCAACCAAAACTGCACTATGTCCGCACGTCCTATATACCTCGACAATCACGCCACAACCCCCGTAGACAAACGGGTACTTGATGCAATGCTGCCGTATTTCACCGAACAGTTCGGCAATGCAGCCAGCATCAACCACGTCTACGGCTGGGAAGCAGAAGCAGCGGTAAAACAGTCCCGGCAAATCATAGCAGAAGCGATCAATGCTTCCCCCGAAGAAATTGTTTTTACCAGCGGTGCCAGCGAAGCAAATAACTTAGCGATTAAAGGTGTCGCCGAAGCTTATTTCAGCAAAGGAAAGCACATTATTACAGTAAAAACCGAACACAATGCAATTCTTGACCCCTGTACCTATTTGCAAAAATTGGGGTTTGACATTACTGTTTTACCGGTTAAAAGCGACGGGCTGATTGATATAGGCGATTTGATCAAAGCGATTCGCGCAGAGACAATTTTAGTTTCAGTGATGACGGCTAACAACGAAATTGGTGTCATCCAGCCGATCGCAGAAATTGCGGCAATTTGTCGCGGAAATGACATTCTTTTTCACACAGATGCGGCACAGGCGATCGGCAAAATTCCCCTCGACGTAGAGGAGATGAATATCGATCTAATGTCCTTGACAGCCCACAAAATCTACGGGCCAAAAGGTATCGGTGCTCTCTACGTGCGCCGCAACAAACCGAGAGTGCAGCTAGCGCCACAAATGCACGGAGGAGGCCACGAACGGGGAATGCGATCGGGAACTCTCTACCCACCGCAAATAGTTGGGTTTGCCAAAGCCGTAGAATTAGCAATTGCCGAAATGGAGTCGGAAACAGAACGAGTGGTTAATTTGCGGCAGCGTTTGTGGGAAAATTTGAGTGAATTGGGGGATGTTTTTCTCAACGGTCATGCTACTAAGAGATTGCCGGGGAATCTCAATATTAGTGTAGCCGGGGTTGACGGTCAAGCGTTGATGTTGGGTTTGCAACCGGCAGCGGCAGTTTCTTCGGGATCTGCTTGCACTTCGGCGAAAATATCTCCATCTCATGTTTTAGCAGCGATCGGGCGATCGGACAAATTAGCTTATGCTTCAATTCGGTTTGGTATTGGCCGGTTCAATACCGAAGCAGAAATAGATGCAGTCTCCCAACACGCGATCGCAACTATTCAATCTCTCCGACAAGCACAAAAAGTTATGAGTTAGGATTTAGATCGCGATCGAATCCGGCTTAAATACCTCCTTATTTCTTAAGTCCTCGTCGGCGGACTTCGTGTGGGTAGACCTGGTTTCAACCGCCGACTTCCTTTAGACCTCTTGCATAAATTTTTGATTTATCTATCAACCGCAGATGTAAGGCAGATAAACACAGATAAACGCAGATAATTTCAAGAATAGCGAATGAATGCAAGAGGTCTTTTGTCTGTGTAGACCTGGTTTAAACCGCCGACTTCCTTTGACTCTTATTTAGAACCAAACACCTCCCGCACCCGATAAATCGGTTTTCCCTGCGACTCGTGATAAGTCCGCATCATCACTTCCGCCAGCAAACCAAAACAAAATAACTGCACGCCAGTTAACAGCAAAACCACAGCCAAAATCAGCAAAGGACGATTGCCAATACTTTGACCAAAAGCCAATTTCAGGAAAGTCAAATAAATCCCTAAAACCGTTCCCAACGTCATAGAACTCAGTCCCAAAAGTCCAAAAACGTGCATCGGTCGAGTCAGGAACTTTTTCATAAAAGAAATAGTTAACAAATCCATCAACACCCGAAAAGTCCGCCAAATGCCGTACTTACTTTGACCGAAACGGCGGGCGTGATGCCGTACCGGAAGTTCTGCAATTCTCGCCCCTTCAATAAACGCCAACGCTGGCAAAAAGCGGTGCAATTCCCCGTAGAGATTCAAGTCGGCTACCAACTCGGATTTATAAGCTTTCAAAGAACAGCCGTAGTCGTGCAAATTTACGCCTGTAACGCGACCAATTAACCAGTTCGCAATTTTAGAAGGAATCAACCGACTAATAGTATTATCCTGCCTATTTTTCCGCCAGCCGCTAACTAAATCGTAGCCTTCATCTAACTTTGCCAACAATAGCGGAATATCAGCCGGGTCATTTTGCAAGTCGCCGTCTAGCGTCACAATAGCACGGCCGCGAGAGCGATCAAAACCTGCCGACATGGCAGCAGTTTGCCCGTAATTGCGGCGCAAAATTACAGCACAAAGGTCATCACGACTGCTGGCTAATTGCTGGAGAAGTTCAGCAGAACCGTCCTTAGAACCGTCATCTACACAAATAATTTGATAGCTGAGTCCAGATGGTTGGATAGAAGAGGCGATCGCCTCAATCAAATGAGGTAAACTTTCCACCTCATTATACACCGGCACCACCACTGAAACGTCGAGAACAACCTCAGCGTCAGCCTGCTGTGCAGCCAATTTTTCCAAAAATAATGCAGCGTCCATTGCTTTGTTAGATAACATCAGTAATCATTAGTCATTGGTCATTACTCATTAGTCATTAGTTAACAGTCAACCGTCAACCGTCAACCGTCAACAAGTAACTAGGTTGATAACTTGCCACAACTTTACCATATCCCCGCAATTGCTGGTAATAAGCTTGGCTGACTCGATCGCCATCCTCCGACAAAACATCTATACCGATACCGTTGCGACCTTGTGCTTGTCCAGAACTGTGAATGTAGCGATTATCTCCGAGATATAATCCTACATGAGTTGCTTTTTCTGGCGTACCAAAAAACACTAAATTTCCCGGTTCTAAAGCACTGAGATTAATAGGTTTAGTAAAACCTTCCTGCTGATAAGCATCCCTCGGCAACCAGATGTCCGCAGCCACAAAAGCAGCTTGCATCAATCCCGAACAATCATAATTGGGGCCCACTGTACCGCCCCAAAGATAATAATTGGATTGGTTCATAGCCTCACGAGCAAAAGTAATTGCAAGTGGCAATTTTTCCCTAACTTCTGCCTCAGAAAGCACCAGAGGATGATACAATGTTTCTGCCACATCAAGCAATTCGACATCTCGAATATCCAGCCATCCCGGATAATCATCTTCGCACAGCCGCACCATCACAGCGTTTGTATCCAAGTTTACATCGCTCTGTCTTACGGACTGTTCGACGACGCGCAAATGTCGCCCCAGAGCTGCTTGAGTGGCCAATCGATCGCACTTTGGGGAATCGTAAATATTTATGTGCGATCGCGCCCGGTACTCCACAAGATCAGATAATTTATAATTGGCCATTGCTAATTGCTCATTGTTTGCTGTTAATTGTTCGCATTTAACGAGAGATTGCCATTAGCTGCTAGCCGTTAACCGTTAACCGTCAGCCATTAACCATGACATTTTTCCACAAAGACGAACAATTAGAAAATCTCGGCATTAGCATTATAGACTCCGCATTGTCAGAATTTACAGGATTAAGTGGCGATCGTACAGCCATTACCTGGATAGTCTACGATCCGCCGGTGCGAGTCAATACAGGCGGCGCCCTGAGTGCAGAAGAATTTTGGAAATATGAACCGCGAGGTTTTAGCGCCAGAGCTTCCGAACGAATTTATCCAGCCAGCATCGTCAAATTATTCTACCTCGTTGCCATCTGGGAATGGGCCCAAAAAGGCATGATTAAAATATCGCCAGAATTAGAACGCGCCGTCCGAGATATGATAGTTGATTCTAGCAACGACGCCACCGGTTTAGTAGTAGACGCCCTCACCGGCACTACTAGCGGCCCAGAATTATCACCAGGCCCCTTTGAAACTTGGAAACAGCAGCGAAACATCGTCAACCGTTACTTTCAATCATTGGATTGGCCGGAATTACAAAATATTAACGCCAATCAAAAAACTTGGTGTGACGGCCCCTACGGTCGCGAGCGAGCAGTTCTGGGAGAATTAATGGAAAATAGAAATATGCTGACCACAAATGCAACTGCGCGTTTGCTGCACAGTATAATCGGCGGCGTAGCTGTTTCTGCCAAAGCATCGCAAGAAATGATGGGTTTAATGAAACGCAGTTTAGACCCCGCAGAATTAAAAGCAGATCCTGAAAATCAAGTTACAGGTTTTTTAGGCGGCGGATTGCCAGAATCAGCAAAATTGTGGTCAAAAGCGGGACTGACAAGTCAAGTTCGTCACGATGCTGCTTATATTGAAGTACCGGGTTTGCGGCCGTATTTGTTGGTTGTATTTACAGAAGGGAAAGAGAATAGCAAGAATGAAGAAATTTTACCTTTTATCTCGCGGCAAGTTGTCGAAGCGATGAAAGCACTTAATTAAAATTTAACTTGTAAATTGACCCAACTTAAAATTTTTGTGGAGTCTGCTCTTATGCCAGCCCCAAATTAGGTGGTTAAAGATACAGCAGGGTGCAGGTTTATGGAGTACAGAGGCAGCAGTTTATAAAACACTTTCGTCGGTGCTTGGGATTATAAGTGTACTCAATTCACCTGCACCCTGCTGTATCCTTTAAATAGCGAGATATAAAAGAGGTCAAATATGGACATACAGCTTATCCCTCTACGTGCTGCCGTTTGTTCCGAACGCTCAACGACTCTAGATGTTTTAGTCAGAATTACGCCCCCAGCAACGGAAAAAACAATTGAGCGACCGCAGCTTAATTTAGGTTTAGTAATCGATCGCTCTGGTTCTATGGAGGGACAAAAAATTGAATACGCACGGCAAGCAGCTAGTTACGCAATCGAACAGTTGTTGCCAAGCGATCGCGTTAGTATCACGATTTATAATGACGAGGTAGAAACCTTAGTCCCTAGCACCCTGGCCACCCATAAATCGCACCTGAGCCAGCAAATTCAAACCATACATCCTCGCAACAGAACGGCACTGCACGCCGGATGGGTGCAAGGAGGAATTCAAGTTAGCCAACACCTCAATCCAGAACACTTAAATCGAGTCATTCTCTTATCAGATGGACTAGCCAATATAGGCGAAACCAATCCAGATGTAATTGCCTCCGATGTGAAGGGTTTAACTAAACGGGGTGTCAGCACTACCACAATGGGAATTGGTGATGATTACAACGAAGACTTGCTAGAAGCAATGGCGCGGAGTGGGGATGGCAATTATTATTACATTCAATCTCCCGAACAATTGCCAAGTATTTTTCAACAAGAATTACTGGGCTTAATGGCGACAGTTGGCACAAATGTCACCTTGGGAATTGAGCCACAAGCTGGAGTAGAAATGGTTGAGGTACTCAATCAGCTTGATGTCAACCAGAATGGTCGGTTTCGCTTACCTAATTTAGTCATTAGTAATCCAGTTGATGTAGTCGTGCGGCTGAAAGTGCCAGCTATGACAGAGGAAGTAGATTTATGTTATTTTCGCCTCAGTTGGAACGACCCCGAACAACCACAGGAGCAAAAAATCCGCGTTTCCTTGCGCTTACCCGTCGTCAGTGCTGCACAATTAGAGGAATTTCCCTTCAACTCTGAGGTACGACAGCAAGCGATTTTAATGATGACAGGACGCGCCAAAAAAGAAGCCGTCAGACTGGTAGATGGAGGGGATTACGATCGCGCCAGCCAACTATTGCAGCAGACAAAACAGCAGTTGCTCAATAATCCCGATCTGCCGATGAGTGCGCCAGAAGCGGAAGCACTCGCCGACTTGGAAGTACAACTTCAGGAGCGAGAGTATAACACATATCGCAAAATGTCCACTCAGCAAAGCTACAGCCGTAGTAGTCAGCGCAGTAGCGGTCATGTCAGCCTTTTATACGCTTATCGCAAAGGCCCTGTCTTGGGGAATATTACTGAAAATTTAGGAGTCGATGCGATCGTTAATTCCTGCGATCGCCAATTATCCAATTCTGGTGCCATATCCAGTGCGATTCACCAAGCTGCTGGGCCACAACTGCTGACAGAATGTCGCCGTTTAGGTGGTTGTGAGGAAGGAGATGCCAAAATTAGTCCTGGCTATAATTTACCAACGCCGTGGGTGATTCATACAGTTTGTCCACCTTGGCGCGGTGGCTCTCATGGAGAGGAACAGCTCTTAGCACAATGTTACCGGAGTTGTTTAAAATTAGCTGTACAGCATTCACTGCGGAGTATTGCTTTTCCAGCTATTGGAACGGGAGCAATGGGTTTTCCAGCCGATCGTGCAGCAGCAATTGCTTTTGCAGAAACCAGTCGCCTTCTTTCAACATCTAGTGCGATCGGGTCTATTCTTTTTGTTTGTTTCGATTCAGATACTCATCGTTGCTTCCAAAATGAATTCTTGAAAATTTCTGGTTTGTAATGGTTTTAGTAACAGGACGAAGGTAAAACGCGATCGCTTTAGAGCCCCGACTTCTTTAAGAAGTCGGGGCTCTGGGTCTTCTGTTTTTTTAGGTGGGCTTACTTAGAACAACTTAGAACGGAGAGGGAGGGATTTGAACCCTCGAAGGATGTTAACACCCTTAACAGATTAGCAATCTGCCGCTTTCGACCACTCAGCCACCTCTCCAAGATGACAGTAACTAACTATAGCACACACATCCTCTTCTTGCCAACCCCTAATTCAAAAATTCCTCAATCCCTTTCCCTGTCTAGCATCCGCGACCTCAACCGCCCGCCCCTTCCCCAAAGCCCCTAGCCTTCAAGTGCTTTTCCCAACTAAAATTAGAACTCAAAAAGAACCTCTTAGTATATAAATATCCCAAGCGGTACAGGTGAGCCTTGCGATCGGCATCGAGATTAAAGTCCGTCGTCGTCACCCCAGCTTCAGTCACATCAATATTAATCACCCTGCCCTTATCCATTTCCCGCTGGTGATAGCGGTCTCTTGCTTTCATCATCGTTCTGAACATCGCAGCCAGCATCGACAGCGGAGTATCAATCTTAACTTTATTCTCAATTCCAGTATCAACTAATCGAAACCCAAAGGTAAACCAGCGGGGCACAGCGGCAGTCGAACCGACGGATGGTTTGTCATAAATCCACAGGGGGAAATTGCTCAGAATTCCGCCATCTACAATTAAGTCATCGCCCAGTTTTCCTGGTTCAAAAAATAGCGGAATACTCATGGACAACCGAACGGCTTCAGCAACGCTAAAATCTTCAGCACTATTGAGGTGCAACTGTTCATACAAAGCATCGGAATCCGTCGAGTCGCGGCGGTGTAAGTCGTCGGGGATAACCAACATTTCACCGCGAGTGAGGTTAGATATTACTACTTTTAATTCCCGGTCTTTTACGATTTGTTTGACATCGGCAAAAGTTTGCAATTTACCTTGACTGAGCGTTGCTTCCAGCCACTGCCGGAACGGCTGCGACGAATATTCTCCCATCTGACGGCTAACTGTGAGGAAAAGTAGCGTCCAAGCAGGAGATTGCAAGTCGTCGGCGGGGTCGCCGTTTAAAATTAGAGGACTGTTTTTTTTAGTTAAAAATATGCTGTAATCTAGCTGTCCTAAAATTTCCTCTAAGTCATCTATTGACAAGTCGGTTGCCAATACTGCGGCAGTAATTGCACCTGCCGAAGTCCCGGCCAATTTTCGCCAGCGGATGCCCAAATCGCTACAGCACCTGAGTGCTCCTAAAAATGCAACTCCGCGCACGCCACCGCCTTCAAAAACCCCGTCGGCATAAATTTGATCGTTTTCGTCGGGAGGCGGAAATTTGCTGAGAATTGTTTGTTTCTCCGTTGCGGTCATTCTGACACCGGGTTCTTGCAAAATTTGCTGCGGATACCACTTACTCATGGGAAATACCTCGGATCGATTGGGGATTTTAGATTTTAGATTGATATCTATTGTTCTTGATTTTTGTCGGCATCCATTGCCTCTTTGACGTATTGTTGAACTTGCGATCGCACTTGTTCGTAGGCCACCGACGCGCACCAAGGTCGGAGAGATAAAATAGTTGTATCGGGAGTAATCTCGGCGACCAAACAAGTCGGGGGCGGATTCTCCAACACCAGCGGGTGAGAGTGGGCAATTTCTAATAACTCAGCTACAGTTGGACGGATTGGCCGATCGCCAATATCAATCCTCAAGTCTACTCGCCTCGTTCCCATTGCCGTTGTATTTTTCAATGTACCGTTAAACAACTGATTATTCGGGACAATAATTTTTATGCGATCGTCTGTCACCACGGTTGTTGAAAAAATCCCGATGCTGTCCACCACTCCCTTAACATCCGCAGCTTCGATCGCATCTCCGACTTCAAAAGGCCGCAAACTAATCAACATTACCCCAGCCGCAAAGTGCGACAAAGTATTTTGCCACGCCAAACCAATCGCCAAACCCGCTGCACCCACCACCGCAACCACGCTGGTAGTTTGAATTCCCAACTGATTTAAAGTGGCAACTACTCCCACTACCAAAATCGTAATTTCAGCCGCTTGAACTAAGAATTTCCGCAGCGTGGCTTCGGTGCGACTCAGTGCTCGGCGAGTCACGCGGCCAGCAAAGCCGATCGCAAATCGCGTAATTAACAAAATGCCGATCGCCCACAGCACTTGAGGTACAATTTTAAACCCCAATTCTACGAATTTTTTCGAGAATTCTTGGGCTACTGCCAAGGCTTGTGTTCTTTCTGTATCTAGCTGGGAATACAAGGTTTGGCTTATTAGTATAAATGTCCCGATCGCTGTCATATTAATTGGTATTTGGTATTTGGTAATTTTTCTGTCAACTGTCAACTGTCAACTGTCAACTATCAACTGATTTTTTTTCCACTGCTACGCGGGGCAATCGGTGTTTAAAACCGCAGAGAATTTCCCACGAAATAGTTCCTAAAGTCGCGGCCCAATCGTCAGCAGTAATTTGATATTCCCCATCTTTGCCCAACAGCGTCACCACTTCGCCGACTTCTAAATTGGGAATATCGGTTACATCCAGCATTAACTGATCCATCGTTACCGCGCCCACTTGCCGCACGAATTTACCCCTGATTAAAACCTGCATTTTATTAGAAAGATTGCGCGGAATACCATCTGCATAGCCGATACCAATTACGGCAATCTGTGTCTGCCGCTGAGCTATAAATTGATAGCCGTAACTGACGCCGGTTCCTGCTTCAATTGTTTTCACCTGCGTTACCCTAGCTTTTACCTGCATTGCGGGCTTCAAATTGGCGATCGACTGCAAGTGAGGTGCTGGATAAAGACCGTAGGTAGCTAAACCGACTCGCACTAAATCGTAGTGCAAATCCGGGTCAGCGAGGGCGGCAGCAGAGTTAGCCAAGTGGAGGCGAGGGGGGTTAATTCCTGCTATTTTAATTTGCTCGATCGCCTGTTGAAACCGCTGGTGCTGCTCTCTCATAACTGCGGGGTCGGGACTATCTGCTGTCGCCAAGTGAGAGTAAATACTGGCTAATTTTAAATTGGGCAACCGCTTGACTAATTGCACAAATTCTGTAGCTTCCTGCCAGGGCGTACCCAAGCGAGACATTCCCGTATCCAAGTTAGCGTGAACTGGCAAAGATTGGTTAAGACCCGCGAGAACTTCGGAAAAAATTAAGGCTTGTTTGGCAGTACCAATAGTGGGCTGCAAGTGCCATTGGGCGATCGCCTTTACCTGTTCCGCTGTATGGGTTGCTCCCAACAGCAAAATCGGCGCTTCTATCCCAGCTTCTCGCAATTCTATTCCTTCCGGAATTGTCGCCACTCCCAGCCAACTAGCACCTGCTTGCAATGCTGTTTGACTGACTGCAACAGCACCATGCCCGTAAGCATCCGCTTTCACAACTGCCATCAGTTCTGTGTGGGGAGATAAGAGCTTTTTAAGCTGTTTTACATTGTGAGTTAAAGCTGCTAAATCGATTTCTACCCAAGCCC
The DNA here is from genome assembly GCF_036701485.1 of Microcoleus sp. Pol11C3. Lineage (NCBI taxonomy): Bacteria > Bacillati > Cyanobacteriota > Cyanophyceae > Oscillatoriales > Microcoleaceae > Microcoleus > Microcoleus sp. Pol11C3. Next base: position 38,269 of record NZ_JAUBQW010000008.1, read on the forward strand.
GCTGGCAAAGCCCCCCATAAGCCTCCCACAGCAACGTCTGGCGGGATTCTTTTGTCGTTGATTCTGCGGCTGTTGGTTCCCAACTCAACATTGTCGATCGCTCCTACTTGCTTGCACCATTAAAAACTGCTCGGATATTTTACCCTAAGTTTGATTATAATAATATTCTCTCTTTAATCAAAGTTAACTGGTGTATCATAGCACCAAAAATACCCGGTAAAAAATATGGACGGACTGGCCTACCTACATTTAGCTGAAACTTGGGAAACGGCTGCGGGTCAAACTCGATCGACTAACTCAAAAATGCACCTGAATTTAGCCTATAGTCCTTTACTTTTCTTTACGTTCGCTCTCACAATTTTAAATTTAGTCAATCCCGCACTCGCCATCAAAAAAGGCGATTCAGGTTCAGAAGTAGCCAAACTCCAGAAAAATCTGCAAACAGCAGGATATTTTAGCGGTAAAACTACAGGATTTTACGGTTCTCTCACCCGGGCTGCTGTGAAAAAGTTCCAAGCAGACAACAACCTGAAAGTTGACGGAATTGTCGGCCCTAAAACCTTGTCAGTGCTGAAAGGTAAGCCGGAAGACGCCAGCATAGAAGCTACGGAAAAAATATCGCCAAATGTCGATCGACCTGAGCCATCTTCTACGGCCACAGAAAACACAAACCAACTCGAAGATACAACTAAAAATCAGCCCCAAGAACCTCTATTTCAAGAACCCTCTTTGCCACCATTTAAAACCGAAACTCCCGAGGCTCAAGACAGCGAATTACCACCCAAAAAAGGGGTAAATTTTCCTGCAAACACTCAAGGGAAAATGACTTTGAAAAAAACTATTTACGGCAAGATATCGCCAAAATCAATAGTTTATTCGGGAGCGGGTTTGTTTTTTGCTCAAAACATGATGTACAGCCACACAATCACAGTTTACGACAGGAACTTTAAATTAGTCAAGACTATTCCCGATACAGTAAACTTATCGAAGTTCGGCTTTTCTAAATTCAAAGGCAATTATCAAGGCTCTCCAGTAGAAGCTGCTTTTTCAACAGACGGCAAATATGCCTATGTATCCAACTATCAAATGTACGGTTCGGGGTTTAGGAATCCCGGCAGCGACAGGTGCTCTCCAGCGGCCAAACACGACCAAAGTTTCCTGTACCGCATCAATACCCAAACTTTGAAAATAGAAAAGGTAATTCCTGTAGGTGCAGTTCCGAAATTCAATGCTGTTTCACCTGACAACCGCTTTGCGCTATCGAGCAATTGGTGCAGTTGGGATTTGAGCGTAGTTGATATCAATAAAAATCTCGAAGTCGAGCGTGTGAAACTGGGTGCATATCCTCGGGGTATTGTGGTCACTCCCGACTCAAAAAATGCCTATGTTGCCATCATGGGTTCTTCCGATATTGCGAAAGTGAATCTCATAGACTTTTCGGTAGAATGGCTGAAAAATATTGGCAATGCGCCGCGTCATTTGACGCTCGATCCCAATGGAAAGTATCTTTATGCCACTTTAAATGGTGAAGGAAATGTGGCAAAAATTGACCTAAAAACGGGTAAAGTGGTGGACAAAGTTTCTACAGGAAAAGCACCTCGCAGCATGACCATTTCTGATGAGGGAAAACTGCTTTATGTGGTAAACTATTTCTCGAATACTGTTAGCAAAGTTAGGACGAGCGATATGAAAGTGCTGCAAACAGTGAAGGTTAATTCAAGTCCGATCGGGATTACTTACGATCCGGAAACTAATCAGGTTTGGGTAGCTTGCTATTCGGGCAGTATTATGGTGTTTCAAGATTAATTTAGTTGTTTGGTAGTGAGGGCTTCAGTCCTGACTACAAACAAGAGCGATTAAATGTTATTGTGGGGCGTTGCTCTGAGCAACGCCCCTAAAATATTACTTGGACAACTTTAAAGGCTTCACAACATACTCAGAAGACTTAGCAGGTACTTGACCTTTTTTTGCCATAGCTTGGTAAATCATGGCTGCTACTTCAGCGCGAGTTGCTGTTCTATTAGGCTGCAAAAGTGTGCGCTTCGGGTGGTTAACAACAATGCCAGCTTCGGTGGCTGCTGCTACTTTGTTAACTGCCCATTTCGGCACTTTTGCGCTGTCTGTATAAACCTGTAAAGTTTTGGTTGCTTTCGCTGACCGTTTCAGGTTTAAACCGCTTGCCAATGCTGCGATGACTTCGACGCGGGGAATATTTTTGTCGGGACGGAACTCATTGTTTGGGTATCCTTTAAGATATCCAGCTTTGACGGTGTGGTCGATCGCAGGAGCGGCAGGGTTCTTATCTTTTACGTCTTTAAAATCAATCGGTTTTCGGATCGGCTTTTTGTCCTCGGACATTCGCTGAATTAATCGCGCTAGTTCGGCTCGCGTCATCGGTTCGTCGGGGCGAAATTTGTTGTCGGTGGAATCAGCAAAAATTTTCCGATCGACTAAAGCGACAATGAACGGACGCGCCCAATATTTGTCTGCAACATCGGAGAATCTACCTGGCCCAACTTTGGCTTTAGCTGCTTTCGGTTTGGTCGTTGCTGGAGCAGGAGTCGATCGCGCAATTGGCTTGGGAGGAACAACGATTACACCCACCGGAGGATTTTCCGGTAAAACCGGTCCTAAAGGTGCCACAGGTGCGACTTCCCGTTGTGAAGGAATGAGCGTTGTAGCGGGCGATCGCACATCCGAATTCGGCGCCGCGGGCGTTAATATTCCCGGGCTCGCGGGTGTAACAGCAGGCTGAGAAAAAACGGCTGGAAATTGCCAACTTCTGGCATTCAATCGATCGGGATTTTTACCTGTTACCCAAAATAAAATTGCTCCCATCGTGCCGAAGGCAACCAAGATCGCAATCAATTCATCCAATCCTAGAGGATTTCTTTCCCCTGACGGGGGTTGTGAAGAAGACATACTTGTCACCTACATATCAATGTAGAAATTAAATCACATATTTTTTTAGTCTGGGGGAAACAGAGAAGGCTAAATCAACTATTCCAAAGTTCTCACTCTCAATACCTGCGACGGCGTGGCATCCAGAGGATAGATAAAATCAACTTTTACCGATGTCAGTTGCTGATTTTTGCAATCTTCAACTCAGCGCCTTCTACTCCCGAAAGAGCGAGTCCGACTCGGTTGACGAGAATTCCTGCCGCTACCAAAACTCGGACTTCGCCTTTGCTGCGGGGAAGTTGAGTTGGGAGCTCGCCTCAAAGTGCTGCCACCGTAACCCGAACCGGTCGATCGATTGCCATTTGGCCGTGCTGAGGGTCTTACTGGCTGGTTATATGTGGGCGATCGCAAGCGGCCGGTCGTCCTTAAAACTTGACGGTTTCTCACCTCATGAGGCGGAGTTTGGTAGCGAGTTTGATATTGGTTAACAGCTTGGCTGTAAGTATTGCCATACCCCCCATATCCTGTCATAATTCCCGGCTGATAGACTGGCGGCATATAATATTGCGGTCTAAATAACAAACTGCCGATCGCCTGACCGGCTATAGCCCCAGCAAACGGTGCCCAGAAGCCTGATTGCTGTCTCACTACTACGGTTTGGGGCTGACCGGTTTGAGGGTTATTGACAGTTTCAGTCACGTTGTGAACGTACTCAATTTTAAAATCTTCTGTCAAATGCAAAACCGCTTGATTGTTATCCAGATTGAGATAACTTTTCTTGCCTGCCGATATTTCTTCCTCTGTTAAGCGAGCCATTTGCAAATCCCTAGTGCGGTAAACTGGGGGACTGCCACCGGGAGTATTGAGCAACATTAAACTGTATTCGCCATCCGCATCGTCGTAGGTAGCTTGCTGTACGGGATATTGACCTTGACTCAAGTTATTATTTGGTGCAGGACGCACTGTGTTAATATTTGGATTGCCAGCAGGATTTGTATAAGTTTCTGTGCGAGGTGAACCGCAGCCGGTTGCCGTCCACAAAAAAGTTAAAGCCATTAAATAAATTGTCAGTTTTCGCAGCATCATAAATAGTAATTGGTAATTAGTAAGCAAGAAGGAAGAAGCAAACAACTTCTAGCCCTGGTTCTGTGAATTGCGTGTCCTGAATCAAGGTAATTGGTAGTAATTATCAACGACTCGATTGAAATCAGATCGCCAATTCAGCTCGCCGTCAGGACTTGAGTCCTTATTTATTCCCAGCTTGAGGAATTCCGTCATCACTACAAATCTTTGTTATTTTCCCTCTTTTCTTCTCATCCGCTGGGAGTGGACATCGTTCTTGTAGCAGCTAATTCTCTTCCCCCCTGCGCCGATTCGCTTTTCTACTGGGGATTTTTCTAGTTTTTAAAGGGGAATAAGTTCGGGGAAATTGACCAACACTTGGTCGTTGGTAAGTTCGTCTCCCAACTGGGCGGGAGAAAAGTGAACTTGCACAGCTCGGAGCCTTTCTTGGTAATGTAAATTAATCAGGGCTTTTAAACCGACTTTCAACGCGCTGATGTCAGCTAGGTCAGTTTCTAGGGCAGGAACTTCGCCTTCATAAGCAACTGTCAGCATCACTACGACATTTCTAGTTACCGGCAAAGACAAGGGGGCTTTTTTATCGTAAACAGATGTGCTGTATTGAGGCTCACTGAGATAGCGATCGGCTGAATCAGTGAAAAGTTCATCCACATAATCGCCGGCTTCGCCTTCCTTCCAAAAAACATCGCCTTCATTGGCGGCTGCTTGCCAGTAGTTGTCGTATTGCAACAGGTGATTGCAAATTTCTACAAGACCTTCTCCTAAAACTGCTAGGTTGCCATCGGCATCAATTGCTTTTCTGGCGGTGTGGTTGAGAACTCCTAACAGCGGTGCAACTTCTTCGCCTGTTAGGTGAACGAACACCCGGCAAACTGCCAATCTAGTTTGACCTGTAAATTGATTGAATCGATCGCGCCAAGCATTCATAACCTATAGTTGTAATCTGTAGGGCTATATTTCCCACCGTAGCAGGCGATTTGAACTTTTGCCGTCTACCCTCAGATTGATCTGAAGAGTATTTTTAGCGATCGCCTCGGCAGCGTACTGTCTTGCTTTGAGTCATCTAATTTTATAGCAGTTTTCAATCGGATCAAATACAGTAGGGAAACGGAACTGCCTTGTCCTGACGGGTATCTACGATTTTTAATAATAATGGGTAAAAATTTGAGGATTGTAGCAAGACTTTTTAAAATAGATATTAATTCGGCATTCGTTTGCTTCGCCGGAATATGATATTGTGTGCGATCGATTAATCGGTCAATTGTTTGCAGTGCTTCGCGATCGCAATGACAAGAAATTGTAGGGGTAGATAACTTTGCCGCAAAAAACCTCCAATCGTGCAAGATTGGAGGTTTGCTGAGCGAATACTTGGGTTTGAGATAACTATTTGACGATCGCGCTTTGGACTTGTTCGCTCGCAATTTCAGAACTCAACTCGGCAACTGGCGAAACCGGCAAATCCAGCTCACCGCCCGGAGCTTCTGGGTGTTCGCGAACGGCTGCAACCGCATCTGCTGACTCAGCTACAGCACCCGCCGCCGCCAAATCGAGCAACGCCGGAACTTCCAGGTATTCAGAAACACCTGCATCTGCGATCGGATCGATCGACTCTTCAAAAACTTCAAAATTATCGGTCATCGCAGCGCAAGCAGCAGAAGCGCGCTTGCCGGCGCGGTAGCTCATGTAGGCCGCACCGCCACCCAAAACTCCCGCCAAACCGAGGAAACCGAGAGCTGCTGTTTTGTAAGATTTCCACGGATTCATTCGCTCCGAGCCGCCGGAACCTAGGATCGTTGTCGGAGAACCAGATTTAGCCGCCCCAGATTTGCTGTAGGGAGAGGGGAAAGCAGATGCGGCGTCACCTATCGCGATGCTGCTTGCGATCGCGACGACGGAAGCAAGGCCAGCTAACACTTGAAACTTCTTCATGGTGCTCTGGAGATTGTAAAGGATAATGAAAAAATTAATGGTAACAGCTCTTTACAAATCTATCAACTCGGCGCGCCGTCCAAATCGCGGATCGATCGCAAATGTCAGCTATAGCCTCACGCAATTCAAATTTAAAATTGCCCGCTTAAACATTTAGAATGTTTGCTGTGTAAGCGTTTCGGCTAAAAAAACGTTACAAGTTAAAGTTTTGTGAACCAATACTTTGATCGCGCCCAACTTAGAAAATCTGAGGTAAGACAGTAGAAAATTTAGTTACATGGCAGCAAACACTTGGTGACAAACTACTTTTAAGGCTACTTTTGTAAAGGCTTAGTTATTGGAATAACTCTTATTTTTATGACAGACAACGCGACTCAAGGCATGGAGCGAGATCCTCGCCGATTGTTGGTGACGGGCGGGGCTGGATTTATCGGCTCGAATTTTGTGCATCACTGGTGCAGTAGCTATCCGGGCGATCGAGTAATCGTACTCGACGCTTTAACCTACGCCGGAAACCGACAAACCCTGGCAACTTTGGAAGGAGGCGAAAATTTTCGGTTTGTGCAGGGGGATATTTGCGATCGTACCTTAGTCGATACCTTGCTCAAAGAAGAAAACATCACCACAGTCGCGCACTTTGCCGCAGAATCCCACGTTGACAGGTCAATTATCGGGCCTGCCGCCTTTGTTCAAACAAACGTTGTCGGAACCTTCACGCTTTTAGAAGCCTTCCGCAAGCATTTTGAAGCAATTGATGAGGCATCTCTCAAAGCACAAATGCGCTTTCTCCACGTTTCTACCGACGAAGTTTACGGTAGTCTCGGCCCCGATGACCCAGCCTTCACAGAAACAACTGCCTACTCGCCCAACAGTCCCTACTCAGCTTCCAAAGCTGGTAGCGACCACCTCGCCCGCGCTTATTTCCACACCTACGGCGTCCCGACAATTATCACCAACTGTTCAAACAATTACGGGCCCTATCACTTCCCAGAAAAGCTCATTCCATTAATGTGCATCAATATGCTATTGGGCAAACCGCTGCCAGTTTACGGCGACGGTCAAAACGTGCGAGATTGGCTCTATGTTCTCGACCACTGCCGCGCTTTAGATGCCGTTATTCACCGTGGTCAGCCTGGGGAAACCTACAATGTTGGCGGCAACAACGAGGTAAAAAATCTCGATTTAGTAAAAATGCTGTGTCAGCTAATGGACGAATTAGCTGAGGATTTACCCGCCCGTCCTTGCGAACAATTGATCACATTTGTCAAAGACAGAGCCGGGCACGATCGGCGTTATGCTATTGATGCCAACAAAATTAAAACTGAGTTAGGTTGGACTCCCTCAGTAACCGTTGAAGAAGGTTTGCGGCAGACTGTAGAATGGTACTTAGCCCATCGCCAGTGGTGGGAACCCCTGCTTTCCGAGGAATATCAAACTTACTACCGGAAAGTCTACTCTAATTAATCTCCCCTGGACGCACGGGCTACCAAAAACCAGAACCAGTAAAAAACTGGTTTTCCAGCTCAAGAGTGCGTCCAGAAAGGTTTCTGTCTTGCCTTCAAGCTTTACATTTAAACTCCCGACGCCGAAACCGGGTTAGAGAAAGGAAAATTTTTAGTTGAGTGCGATCGATCAGAGTTAAAAAACCTGTTTTCTTTAATCTTTGCGCCTAACTTCAGATTTAATTAGGTGGAGGTAACTATCACACACATTCGCCATTGTCAATCATTGTGAAGATTTAGTTAAAAATCATCCGAAACGCATAAATTCAAGTGTTTGTAGCTGATAATTTTAATAGAGTTACAAGATTAAGCATTTTAGAAGCTTTTAGGAAAAACAAAAAGCAGCAATGACTGAAATAAACTGGCTCAAGCACGTCCAAGAACCTAAATACTGGCTGTTAGGCATCGCCTCCGGTTTGATTGCCCTGCACCTAACTCTGACTTCAAGAACAAACGACACTGACCTGTTCGGCACAATGTTCCTGTTTTGGGGAGTCGTAGCATTTCTCATTTGGGAAAGGCACGAATCCTTAACTTTTGAAAGCGGAGTTTTCAGCAGCTTATTTGGGGTATCGTTAATTGCTTTAATCTTGCTCAAAAGTTCGTCGATATCTGGATACGACTTTTTTATCAGAGCAACGCCTTTTTTGTCTGCCATCAGTCTCGCATTGCTGGCTTCCGGCACAAAAGGAGTGAAACAATATTGGCAGGAACTTTTAATTCTTGCGTATACAGCTATTCCTCCCGGATTTATCGGAGTATTCGTTGATGTCGCCCTATTAACAGCAAAATTTTCAGCTTTCCTCCTGCACTATCTAGGCTTTGAAGTTGTGCGGAAAGGGGTTTTGCTAATTCTGGAAAAGGGCAGCGTAGAAGTTTATCACGGCTGCTCGGGGGTGAATGCAATGCTACAATTGTTAGGAATGGCTTTGGTATTCTTGTTGATGTTCCCTACCACGGTGGGTCAAAAAATTGTAGTACCACTCGTGGCAATAATAACTGCATTTGTAGTGAATGCCGCGCGAGTTGCTCTCATGGCCGTGCTGGTATCGCTATCTCAACCCGAAGCATTTAAATACTGGCACGCAGGAAATGGTTCGGTAATCTTTTCTATGATTGCGGTATTTATTTTCGGGTTATTCTGCTGGTTTGCAATTTTGAAAGACCAACCCCCAAATAAGGAAGGACAGAATTGCTAATGGCTATTACCTCTTGGAAACCACTTAGGCTTTCCCTGTTGGCTGTTACTTTGGGAGGGGTTTTGTTGGTTGCCGGAAAATTGGTTTTCTATCCATCGGACGGCAAGAATGTGGCAACCCCGTTTGAGTTTCCCGAGTCGGTGCCTCTAGCCGATTGGAAACTAAACAAGAGCGCGCCCCTGAAACTTAGCGACAATTCAGAATTCAAAGCGGCCAGGAAATATGAATATCAAAAAAATAGCACAGCTCTAGAAATAGAGATGCGCTATGCGGTAAACACCATTGGGGATGTGGAAGGTATGATGAAAGGACATACTGTTCTCAAGTCGTCTCCTGGTAAACTAGCATTAGTAAACACTCAAGGCGCGGGGTTTCACGGAATTTTGCAACAGCAAAATCGACTGTATTTGAGCTCGTGTATCAATCCTCGGGGCGGTGCTACAATCACTTCCCAACAGTTTAGATATAATCGAAATACTAGCGATTGGCAGCCGAACCGCATTCTGTTTTGGTTGTTGGGTAGGGGAAATATTCAAGACCGGCGCTGTTTGTGGACTCAGATGTCTGTGCCTTTGGATAAAACAACTCCAGAAGATGCCAAAAAAATTCTAGAGAATGCTTGGGTTTCTTGGTATGAGTGGTGGCAGCCGCGATTCCCCGAGCCTTGACTCGATTCAGTCGATTTTAGCTTTTAGCTTTTAGCTTTTAGCTTTTAGATTTACTCCAAAGGACAATCTGGAAGCTGGAACAAAAGTCTAAAATTTTTGACTCTCCACGACTGTTGTCGGGGACTTGTATCCGTTCTTGGGCGGGGTCAAGAGAGATTTTTCTTAACAACAACTCTGATTATTTTATGAATGACTTACAAGGCGAACAAGGTTTTTCTATCTACAGACTGCGTTGGATTGGCTACGGTCTATTAATTTTGTCTGTATTAGATACGATCGCAGTTCTTATACCAGCCAATTTTGGCAATCGTCTCTGGGAATTGCAGACGATTGGGGCAGTAGTGGAACGGGTGCCCGTTCCTTTACTGGCAATGGCGCTGATATTTTTTGGCGAAGGTTACGACCGCAGAGGTTTGGAAGAGGTTTTTTTGAAGGTTTTGTCTTGGGTATGTCTGCTGCTAGGTCTGGTTTTTCTATTGATGTTGCCTTTGGGAATTTTTGGCACTATCTACGTCAACAACCAAAACAACCAGCAAATTAATACTCAAGCAAACCAACAATTAGCTCAGTTGCAGCAGGTGGAAGATCGGCTGAATAAGGGTAGTCCTGAAGATTTAAGGAATTTGGCGGGGGAACTTACCCGTTTGGGGGTACAAGCGGATGCACAAAACCCACAGCAATTGAAAGAGCAAATTCTTTCGAGAATTACTCCGGCTAAGGAACGGTTACAGACGCAAAGTGCTGCGGTTCAGTCAAGTCAGCGCTTGGGGTTATTTAAAAATGCTATTAAGTGGCTGCTGGGCGCGCTGATTTCTAGTGTTTTGTTTTTTACGATCTGGCGCGGTACTGATTGGGCTCGCTAGTAGTTTTGAGTTTTGAGTTGAGAGTTTTGAGCTAGTAAGGTGCAGCGCACCCGGAGAGCGTTGTTGAGCACTAAGATGCGCCCTGTACACGCAGCCCGCTCTGGAGTGGTTAAGAAGACCCTCAAACTCGGGAAATTTCGTTGGGGGAGCGCTCCCTCTTCTTCTTTTCAAAAGATATCGGTAATAAATCTTGTTTATTGCCGATAACCAACACCTAGAATGAGGCAAATTCGTCGTTAGCGCAGCCCTCGAAGAGGGTCGCACCTTGATAGAGCTGGCATTGTGCAATCCACAATCCAAAATCTAAAATCCAAAATCTAAAATCTAAAATCTAAAATCTAAAATCTAAAATCTAAAATCTAAAATCTAAAATCTAAAATCTAAAATCTAGAATCCAAAATCTAAAATCTAAAATCTAAAATCTAAAATCTAAAATTGATTGATGGTATTTTCTAGTTTGTCGGCAATGCCTTCAATCCAGTTTTCATCTTGTTTGGTGTAGCTGCGGGGCGCGTTAGCACCTAAGATTAAAACGCCTTGGCTGCCGATAGGTTGACAGATGACTCCTTGGGTATTTTCTGGCAAATAGTCAAATTCAATTTTGCCGGGATAAATATTGAGATTTACTAAATAAACTGGTTTATTTTTGTCGAACACTCGCTGCAATATAGGCCCTGGTTTGACTTCGGGATTGATGCCTAAAATGCCGCGCCGCAATAGGACTTTTCCCTGATACACAATTACGATCGACCTTGTGGCGGTATTTGTCAACAGCAAACGCGACGCCCAGGCTAATTCTATTTTCACGGCATCCGGCAAATCCGGCGCAAATTCAAAACCTTCTTCGCCGATAAGTTTTACGGAATCGGGCGATCGCGCTTGTACCTGCTGCCACAGCAAACCTGTTAAAATCAGCAAAGCGCTGATGATTACTCCCAAAGCGTCCGATCGAGCTTGAGAATCTGTAATTTGCTGTGTCAGCAAGCGGTTGACCATTAGCAGCGTACCTGCTAACCCTCCTGCAACTAAGGGCAATTGCCGCAAAACTTTATTGGGATCAGATTTAGTCATTAGTCATTAGTCATTGGTAATTGGTAGTTGGTAATTTAACTAATGCCAACTGCCAACTGCCAACTGACTTTATCCTACTTCTCCAATTTCGACAATTCGCTGGAAAAGATAGCCTGTGCCGCGGGCGGTGAGAATTAATTCGGGATTGCTGGGGTCGTCTTCCAACTTTGCCCTCAGCCGCGAGATGTGAACGTCCACTACGCGGGTGTCTACGTGGCGTTCGGGCGTGTATCCCCACACTTCCTGCAAAATTTCTGATCGCGAAAAAGGCTCTCCAGAACGGCTGACAAGCAGTTCTAACAGGCTGAATTCCATGCCCGTGAGCCGAATTCGTTCGTCGCCCTTGTAAACTTGGCGCTTGTTGGTGTCAATCCTAATATTGGTGACGTGGATGACTCCAGAACTGGGAATTCCCGAGGCGCCGTTTTTGTCAACCCGGCGCAGTACCGAACGGATGCGGGCTTCGAGTTCTTTGGGAGAGAAAGGTTTGACGACGTAATCGTCTGCGCCCAATTCTAAACCGGTGATGCGATCGGCTACGTCTCCCAAAGCAGTTAGCATGATGATGGGTACGTCTGACTCTTTACGCAACTCCTGACAGACGCCGTAACCGTCTAGCTTCGGCATCATCACGTCCAAAACCACTAAGTCGGGTTCGGTGTTGCGAAATGTTTCGAGAGCTTCTTCGCCGTCAGCAGCGGTGACGACATCGTAGCCAATCATGGAAAGGCGAGTCTCCAGAATGCGGCGGATACTGGCTTCGTCATCGACTACCAGAATTTTTTCTTTATGGTTTTCCAAGTTACCGAGCACTCCTTAAGTTACATTTCAGATAATGTTATTTTTTTGTACCCTATCATAGAAGACACAAATTGAATCCTGTGTGGGGATCGGTCTGAAAGCTTGATAATTGCTTTAACTCAGACTTTTCCAAATTTTAAGGGTGACTATTTATCATAAAACAATGCCTAAGCCTCGAATACAATATATTTGTCGGGAATGCGGCTATGATTCACCACAATATTTTGGCAGATGTCCGAGCTGTCAGAAGTGGGATTCTTTTGACGAGCAGTTAGAACAACCTACTGCTGGTGTGCCGCGGGCTGGTTTAACTGGGGTGACAACTAAGACAGTGGGCGGTTCGCCCCCTGATAAGTCGAAGGGTCAACCAAGGGTATCTTTCAGATTATCGCAGATTTCCGACCAAACTCAGTCTCGCTGGCCTTCTGGTTACGGGGAGCTCGATCGAGTTTTGGGAGGCGGGATTGTTCCGGGTTCGCTGGTGTTGATTGGCGGGGAACCGGGAATCGGGAAATCGACGCTGCTGTTGCAGGTGGCGAATATGTTGGCCCGCAAGGATAGGATACTGTATGTCAGTGCGGAGGAGTCTGGCCAGCAGGTAAAGTTGCGATCGCAGCGTTTAGGTGTAGCTAATCCGGTTGATTTGTCAACTAATGGCGGACATAAATCTGGCAGTAACGGGGAAGTTAAAACAGATTTTGAGGACAATTCAGCGGAGAATTTCTATTTGCTTCCAGAGACGGATTTAGAGGTTGTTTTGCGGGAGTTGGAGTCGCTGAAACCGAATGTGGCGGTAATTGACAGCATTCAAACTATTTATTTTGCTAGTTTAACATCAGCTCCAGGTTCGGTGGCTCAGGTGCGGGAATGTACATCTGCTTTGATGCAGGTGGCGAAAAGGGAAAATATTACTTTATTTATTGTCGGTCACGTTACGAAAGATGGAGCTTTGGCGGGGCCGAGGGTTTTGGAACATTTGGTAGATACTGTACTTTATTTTGAGGGCGATCGTTTTGCTTCTCATCGGCTTTTGCGATCGATGAAAAACCGTTTTGGCGCGACTCACGAAATCGGTGTTTTTGAAATGGTAGCAAACGGTTTGCGAGAAGTAGATAATCCGTCGGAGTTATTTTTAGGCAATAGAGATGAATTTTCTCCCGGTACTTCGACGACTGTTACTTGCGAAGGAACTCGACCGATTTTAGTAGAAATTCAGGCGTTAGTTAGCCCTGCAAGTTTCGGTTCGCCACGCCGCACTACTACTGGTGTGGACAATGCTAGATTGCAGCAAATTTTAGCTGTTTTGGAGAAAAGAGTGGGGATTCCTTTATCTAAATTAGATGTGATTTTGGCGACGGTGGGCGGGTTGAAGGTGGACGAACCGGCTGCGGATTTGGCGGTGGCGATCGCCGTTGTGGCCAGTTTTCGCGATCGGGTAATCGATGCGCGCACAGTTTTGCTGGGGGAAGTTGGTTTGGGGGGACAGGTGCGGCCAGTTTCGCAATTAGAGTTGCGGCTGAGGGAGGCGGCTAAGTTGGGGTTCAAAAGGGCGATCGTTCCTAAGAATCAACCGGTGCCAGATTTGGGGATGGAGATTATTCCCGTAGCGAAAGTAATCGATGCAATTATTGCAGCGATTCCGGCTACTCCGGCTCAGTTGCAGCCTGGTGATTTGGAGTTTCAGCCTGTGGATTTGGAGTCAGAAGATTTATCGAATTGAGTTAGAATGGTGATGTTGTAATGATCGCGAATTAAATAACTTACAATTTTAATTGTTATTGTGGGATGGGCGTCCCGCCCGTCCAAAAAAGACGGGCGGGACGCCCATCCCACAAACTTGTGGAAGTTATTTAATTGTCATTCCTAAATTGATATTAAGGAGGCCCAATTTATGTATTTATTAGACATAGTTGAGGCTAAAGAAAAGCTTCTGGAATTAATCGAAGCGGCGATGATAGGTGAAGAAGTTGCGATTAGTAAAGATAATCAGCCTCTTGTAAAATTAGTAGGAATTACCAAACAAGCTAAACCGAATCGGCAAGCAGGAAGTGCTAAAGGCATGGTTTGGATGTCCGATGATTTTGACGAACCGCTAGAAGAATTTAAGGAGTATATGGAATGAGGCTGTTGTTGGACACTCATGCCTTTATTTGGCGAAGGCGATCGATGCAATTATTGCGGCGAGTCCGGCTAAACGGGTTGAGTTGCAGTCTGTTTATGTGAAGGAAGAGGAGTTGTCTAATTGAGTTAGAATGATATTGTAAATTAACAGTAAGGAGGTACGAGTTATGTATCAAGTAGATATTGTTGAGGCCAAAGAGCCGATTGCGGAATTAATCAAAGCGACGATGAGATGTTTAATCGCTTATGCACAAAGTTGAGTGCAGATGCTATCTACGATAACACTTGAAATATGTCAAATTAGAAATTGCCTTTTTTGAGGTGCGTTTACAATCAAACATGAAAAAATCAAAAAGACGCAAAAATCAGTGGTCAAATGAACTAAACGACATCATTCGAGGTGCATCGGGTGGCTTTTTGTTCGGTATTCCGCTGCTTTATACGATGGAGGTTTGGTGGATAGGTTCCTCTACTAAACCAGCGCAAATGTCGATCGCGATCGCAACTACTTTTGTCGTCGTTTTCTTGCTGACTCGCACTGAAGGTTTTCGCAAAACTAACGACATCCGCTGGCTAGATGCTGCAATCGATACCGTAGAAGCGATCGCCATCGGCATTGTCTGCGCGGCTTTGATCCTGTTTTTGCTCAGGGAAATTACGCCGGAGACTCCACTGCAAGAAACTCTGGGGAAAATCATCTTTGAAGGCCTGCCCTTTGCCTTGGGAGTTGCCCTGGCCAACGGTTTCTTGAGTGGCGATCGCTATCAAAGTTCAGACAGCGAACAGGAACCTACCATTAATGCAACTCTAGCAGATATCGGCGCTACTTTAATCGGCGCGATGATCATTGCTTTCAACATCGCCCCAACTGACGAAATTCCCATGCTAGCGGCAGGTATTTCGCCACCTAGGCAATTAGCAATTATCGCCGCTTCGCTGCTAATTTCCTACGGTATTGTATTTGTAGCAGGCTTTACTTATCAAGCAAAACGGCAGCAGCAGCAAGGGATTTTTCAGCGTCCCCTCAGCGAAACTGTTATGGCGTATTTAGTGTCGCTGGCGGCTTCTGCATTTATGATGTTTTTTTTCCACAAACTCAGTTTTGACGACCCGTGGTCGATTTGGTTGAACTATACGTTAGTATTGGGATTGCCGGCGACTATTGGCGGCGCCGCGGGGAGGTTGGCGGTATGAGTCAAAGTAATAACGAACAGCAACAAAAAAGAACTCCTGCTGAATGGGTGACATTTGCGATCGCCTGCTTCATCCTTTTTACCCTCACCGGACTCGTACTCTACAACTGGGTAACTAAAAAGCAGGAACCTCCGGTTATTTCTGTTACTCGCAACTCGCCAATCCGCGAAACTCAAGGGCAATTTTACGTGCCGTTTACAGTAACTAACACGGGCGGCGAAACGGCAGAGTCCGTGCAAATTATTGCCGAACTGCGCGTCAACGGCGAAGTCTTGGAATCCGGCGATCAGCAAATTGATTTTTTGTCAAGTGGCGAAACTCAAGAAGGAGCTTTTATTTTCAGTCGCGACCCCAGTCAAGGTGAGTTGATTGTGCGATCGAGCAGTTATAAACTACCTTAGTAGTGCTAAGTAAGTAATCATACATCGTAGTGATGTACAAAATATCACATGGCACTGATGTGATTTTCTAGCGATTAGGAAAAAGACCAGGTTTTTCCGGTAGTGCCCTAGATGTAAGGATGGTATATTAGCAGTGGTTCTTGCTAATCTATCCCTGACTACGCCTCTTTGTCGTAACTGTTATTCTTACCAGACTGTCAAAAACGGTCGCATTCACAACAGTAAAAAACTGTTTAAGTGCCTTAAGTGCGATCGGCAACTCGTTGAACATCCGCATTCATAAAGTGATTGAGAAATAGACACGAGAACTAATTGATCGATTGTTGTTAAAACGTATTTCACTTGCGGGGATTGCTCGCGCGGTTCCGATTTCTCAACAATGGTTCCAAACATAAGTTAATGAGAAATATGCTGGGGTACCCCGAAGCGTGGATTGAAGCCGTAGGAGAAGCGAGTTATTTACCTGTCTCCTTTTTCTCCCGATTTAAATCCGATTAAAAGCACAAGAGTCTAAGCTCAAATAAGATATACATTCGGTGGGTACACGTAAGTAGTGACACCTAAGAGTCAGTAATTGTACGGATTCGACTCCATCGCTCTCAAACTATCAAAAAGTGGTTGACTGATTGTTGTTACTGTACCTCATACGGTTGAAAATCGCTGTCACCAAAGATGGGTAGGGGCGGTTTGAAAAAGGCTAAATGTTTCCTAGCAATGATTACGGGCTAAACCTGCCTCTACCTACAGACTATTTATATTTTTTTGCCTCTCCCTCTCTACTTAGGGGCGAGGTGTGGTATCCTATTTAGATATAAAGGGTCATATATTCTACCCGAGCTAATACTTCTTTTAAGGTAATTAACGAAAAACTTTTTTTCAGGTTTCTCTTTTAGAGAAAGAATGAAAGTTTTAGCAAAAATTTCCCAACATTTACTTTCGCACAAAATCAACTACTATAGTTTTAACATAGGTTCAATAATTATGAATATCAAAGCCAATTACAAGCTTCTAGAGAAACTTAATGAGGGTTTAAATACAGTAGTTTATCGCGCCGAGAGGAGAGCTGATCAGACTGCTGTAATCATCAAGCTTTTGAGAGCCGACTATCCTACTCTCGAAGAGATTATGCAGTTGAGACATGAATATGAAATCTCCCGACATCTCAATTTAGAAGGTATTGTCAAGCCCTATGGATTGGAAAATCATCGTAATGGTCTAGCACTGATATTGGAAGATTCAAAAGGAGAAGCCCTCAAAAACTTTTTGAATGGTCGCCAACTTGAACTCAAAGAGTTTTTGGAAATTGCTATTCAGTTAGCAGATGCTCTGGGTAAGTTGCACGACAACCAAATTATTCATAAAGATATTAAGCCGACAAATATCATCATTACTCCTGCTACGCTCGACGTAAAAATTACTGACTTTAGCATTGCCACGCGCTTGTCTAGAGAAACCTCAACACTCAGCCATCCCACTTTACTAGAAGGCACACTCGCCTATATATCGCCAGAGCAAACAGGGCGGATGAATCGCTCAATTGACTATCGCACCGACTTTTACTCTTTAGGTATCACATTCTATGAAATGCTGTGCGGTGAAGTGCCATTTAAGGCTACAGATCCGATGGAATTAGTTCACTGCCACATCGCTAAACAGCCTGTCCCCCTCTGGGAAATTATATGGGCAAAAGAGCAAAATAACAGAGTAGAAAATACCAGCGCTCATCCCACATTTAAAATTCCAAATGATGAGATTATAAAAGCGATTTGTGACATAGTGATGAAATTATTAGCCAAAACTGCTGAAGATAGATATCAAAGTGGTTATGGTCTCAAAGCGGATCTAGAACAATGTTTAAATCAATTAAAACAAACTGGCAATATTTCAAACTTCATTCCGGGTGAGCGTGATAAGTCCGGTCAATTTTTGATCCCACAAAAACTGTACGGACGAGAAGCACAAGTAGCCACACTGATGGATGCCTTTGAGCGGGTTAGCACGGGAACAGCCGAACTCATGCTCGTTTCCGGTTACTCAGGAATAGGTAAATCTTGCTTAGTTTATGAAATCCACAAACCCATTGTCGGAGCAAGAGGTTATTTTATCGCAGGCAAGTTTGACCAATTTAAACGGAATACTCCCTATGCAGCTTTAATTCAAGCTTTTGAAGAACTCATTCGGCAATTATTAACAGAAAGTTCGGAAAAAATTAAATATTGGAAACAAAAAATTTTAAATGCTTTAGGGTTAAATACTAAAGTTATAATTGACGTTATTCCAGAATTGGAATTGATCGTTGGTCAGCAACCAGAAGTTTCTCAATTAGGAGCAAGTGAATCGCAAAACCGTTTCAATCTTACCTTTAAACAATTCATTCATATTTTTACCCAAAAAGCACATCCGCTAGTTTTATTTTTAGATGATTTGCAGTGGGCAGATTCAGCTTCTTTGAAATTGATTCATGTGCTACTTACTGACCGAGATAGCCAATATTTATTGGTGATTGGGGCCTATAGAAATAACGAAGTCAGCCCAACTCATCCGTTAATGCAGACTTTAGATAGTATTTATTCATGCGGAGCGATAATCAATAATATTGTCCTCCAACCATTGACACTTAGTACAGTCAATCAATTAGTTACTGATACCTTGGGTGACAACAGCTCATCAGCAGTTCCCTCTCTTGCTTATTTTGCTGAGCAACGCGGAGAAATTGAGGGAGAAAGTTGGGTTGCTAAACACAAGAACACTGAAAGAGAAAAGTGTAAGTTATTAGCTGAGTTAGTTTTCAATAAAACTCAAGGTAATCCCTTTTTTATCACTCAACTGCTCACATCCCTTTACGCAGAAAAACAGTTGACATTTGACTTTAGCATTGGCAGATGGCAGTGGGATATGGGGGCAATTCAAAGTGTTGCGATCGCAGATTATAATGTCGTCGAACTCATAGCCAGAAACATTCAAAAACTGCCTCCCGACACCCAGCAAGTTTTAAAGTTAGCAGCTTGTATTGGCAACCGCTTTAATTTAGACGTTTTGGCAATAGTCAGTGAAAAATCTATATCAGAAACGGCATCTGCTTTATGGGAGGGACTTCAGGCGGGTCTAATTTTACCCATCGGGGAAAGTGCCTATAAACTTCCTTTACTCTTCAGTGGTAATGAGTCATTGGTAATGGGGACTGGTCAAGGAACCCAATCAGAAATTAATACTTACAAAGTAGCCTACAAATTTTTGCACGATCGCGTACAGCAAGCGGCTTATTCTCTAATTTCTTCTGATAACCAAAAAACTACCCACCTAAAAATTGGTCAACTACTGTTACACAATACAGATCAAGACACCCTAGAAGAAAATGTCTTTGATATTGTTAACCAGCTAAATATCGGAGTAGATTTCATTACCGAGCAAGAAGAAAAATACAAGCTGGCTCAATTAAATTTAATAGCTGCTCGAAAAGCCAAAGCAGCATCAGCTTATGAAGCAGCAGTCACACAATTAAGAGTAGGGTTAAAACTATTACCAGAAAACACTTGGCAGAGTAACTACGATCTGACCCTCGCACTCTATGTAGAAGCGGTGGAAGCGGAATATCTCAATACCAATTATGAAAGGTCAGCCGCTCTTGCTGAAGTTGTTGTGAGCCAAGCTAACACCCTGCTCGAAAGAGTGAAAGTATACGAGCTACAAATCCAGTTTTATATGGCTCAAAATCAGATGTTAAAAGCCATTGATACTGGGCTGCAAGTGTTGGATATGCTGGGTGTTTCCTTCTCAAATGAAGCGGGTGACGGGGGTTTTGTCGTTGAGTTGCCTTCTCTCGCGGACTTGGACGATATCCCAGAGATGACAGACCCTTATAAAATGGCGGCTTTAAGGATAATGATGAGCGTCATCTCTCCTGCTTGTACGGTGAAGCCAGAACTTGTGCCACTGCTTGTACTTACCCAAACGAAGCTTTGTGTTGCATACGGTCATTCAGCACTAACGGCTTTTACATATGCTTTTTATGGCAATTTTAGGTATTCGATGACTGGAGACATAGATGCCGGATATCATGCAGGTCAGCTAGCTTTAAAGCTGCTGGATAAGTTTAATGTCAGAGAATTTCGCTGTAAAGTATCCAATTTATTTTATGGTACGCTCAGACCCTGGAAAGCTCATGTTAAAGACACATTAACATCTTTGCGAGAAGGGCTTCAAAGTGGACTAGAAACTGGAGATATAGAATATGCTGGTTATAATGCTACTATTTATTGCGCTAGCATATTCTTGACTGGGGAGCGATTAGATAGTGTAGAGCAGCAGCAAGGGCAATATCTTGATTTAGCCATCAAACTAAAACAAGACTATTCTATCTACTACATCAAGATATTTCACCAAATGACATTCAATCTTCAAAATCAAGCTGAAGATAAATGTCAGTTGGTTGGCGAGAGTTTTAATGAAACACAAATATTGCAGGTTTTTATTGAAACTAACAATAGAATTTTGCTGTTTATTACCTATCTTGCCAAGACAATTCTCTTTTATCTGTTTAGACAACCTAAAAATGCTGTTGCCAAGGCTAGTTTAGCAGCAGAACACGCAGTCAGTGTAATGAGCATGGTAGTTTCTGCTCCTCACAACTTTTATTACTCGCTGGCTCTCCTTGCTGAGTATCCCAACGTTTCAAGCTCGGAGCAACAACAATACATCAGCTTAGTAGAAGCTAATCAAGAACAAATGCAGAAATGGGCATTTCATGCCCCGTGTAACTTCCAGCATAAGTATGAGCTTGTGGAGGCGGAGAAAGCACGCATTCAAGGGCAAATTGTAGAAGCAATGGAATATTATGACCGAGCTATAAAGGGAGCTCAAGAACAAGGATACATTCAGGAACAAGCACTAGCATCGGAACTAGCAGCCGAGTTTTATTTCTCCCTCGGCAGAGACAAGTTTGCTCAAATTTATCTAACACAGGCTTACTACGGATATATTCGTTGGGGAGCTACAGCTAAAGTTAAAGATTTAGAATCTAGATATCCTTTGGTATTTTCCGAGATGCTGATGCGACAATCCATAGGCCTAGATATTAATAGGACAACAACAACATCGACCACGGGAGGAAGTTCGGCGGTTTTGGATTTGTCCAGTGTGAACAAAGCATCTCTGGCTTTGGCTGAGGAAATAGTTCTCGATAAGTTGCTGGATAAATTACTTAAAATTGTAATGGAAAATGCTGGAGCTACAACGGGCTGCTTAATCTTAAAAAAAGAGGGAAGTTTATTTATAGAAGCTAAAGCTTCTGTGGATAAAGAGGCAGTTGTATTGTGTTCAGAAGCACCAGTTGAAGACAGCGATTATCTGCCCATTTCCATAATTAATTATGTGGACATAGCTAAACAAAATGTGGTTTTAAATGATGCAGCAGTGTCACAAAGATTCATAAACGATCCTTACATCCTAAGAACAAAACCCCAGTCAATATTATCTATGCCTATTATTAATCAAGGCAAGCTGATTGCTATTATTTACTTAGAAAATAATATATTAACTGGTGCCTTTACAATGGAGAGGCTGGAATTATTAACAATACTTTCTTCACAGATAGCTATATCGCTTAAAAATGCCATGCTCTATGGGAGATTGGAAACCGCTACTCAAAACTTGAAAACAGCTAATGAACAATTAGAAGATTACAACCAAACGCTTGAACAAAAAGTAGAAGAGAGGACTCTGGAACTCAAACAAAAAAATAGCCTGCTGAGAGAACAAGCAATTCAACTTCAACGCACCCTAAAAGAATTGCAAGCAACACAGACTCAGCTAATTCAAACTGAAAAAATGTCAAGTCTGGGACAAATGGTTGCTGGTATCGCTCACGAAATTAACAACCCAATCAACTTTATCTACGGCAATCTTACCCCCGCTAGCGACTATTTTCATAACTTACTGGGGTTGCTAAATCTCTATCAGGAGCAATTGCCTAATGCAACTCCTGAAATTCTGAGTTTTGCAGAAAGTATCGATATGGAATTCTTAATTTCCGATTTTCCTAGACTGCTTGAGTCGATGCAGCTAGGCGCAGAACGCATCCGCCAGATTGTCTTGTCGCTGCGGAATTTCTCGCGCTTGGATGAGGCGGAAATGAAACCAGTAAATATCCATGAAGGGATCGAGAGCACTCTACTACTGTTGCAAAATCAGCTAAAAGCTAAGCCAGACCATCCTGGAATTGAAATTATTAAAGAGTATGGTCAGCTCCCTGAAATAGAATGTTACGCCGGCTTCCTGAACCAAGCATTTATGAATATACTCAGCAATGCGATTGATTCTATAGAGGAATCATTAGTGACTTTTCCTATAGCATCAATTCACAAT
This sequence comes from Microcoleus sp. Pol11C3, assembly GCF_036701485.1. Lineage (NCBI taxonomy): Bacteria > Bacillati > Cyanobacteriota > Cyanophyceae > Oscillatoriales > Microcoleaceae > Microcoleus > Microcoleus sp. Pol11C3. The sequence goes on from NZ_JAUBQW010000008.1 coordinate 60,365, forward strand.
AAAAAGTCACAAGTTCGTATTCGCACCAGTGTCATAAATACTAACCAAGTAGAGATTCGGATTGCCGACAATGGAGCGGGGATGACTGAGGAAGTAAGGCAGAAGGTTTTTGACCCTTTCTTTACTACGAAACCTGTCGGCTCAGGCACGGGTCTGGGGTTGGCTATTAGCTACCAAATTGTAGTAGAAAAACATCATGGTAGGCTGACTTGTATTTCGGCGCCTGGACATGGAGCAGAGTTCGTGATTGAGATTCCTCTCCACCAGGGAACTGAGCGCTTGGGGGGGGCTAAAGCCCAACTACCTACCTGTGATTGAGATTCCTCTCCACCAGGGAACTGAGCGCTTGGGGGGCTAAAGCCCAACTACCTACCTGACTTAAGGGTTGATTCCAAGGTAGGTAGTTGCGCTTGGGCGCTCTTTGGGGGCTAAAGCCCAACTACCTACCTAAATGTAGATGAAATAGTGACCGCGATCGCAGAAATACCGCGATTAACATATATCATAAAGTGATTAGGTGATGGGGCAGCAAAAGTTTACCGAGCTTAGCTTTATTGGATGGTGCTAGGCGCTATCACTCTCACCTGACTACCAATTTATTTAAATAATTTAAGCCTGTTGGTTATGGTCTGCTATTGACTCCGCAAGTCGGATGGGAACGGAGCAAAAAACTCAAAAAAACTCAGTATTCCCTATCTAAGGAAGAATAAAATGCTAGGTAATTTTCAAGATACTTGCATTCACCAGCTATTTGAGTTCCAAGTAGATCGATCGCCTGAAGCTATTGCGGTAATCTTTGAAGGGAAGCAGCTAACTTATCAGGAGTTAAACTCCCAAGCTAACCAGTTGGCGCATTATCTGAAGACTCTCGGTGTCGGGCCAGAGGTACTGGTTGCAGCCTGCGTGGAGCGCTCCTTAGAGATGGTGGTAGGTCTGCTGGGTATTCTCAAAGCCGGCGGAGCTTATGTGCCACTAGATCCACATTATCCAGTAAACAGGCTGGCATTCATGTTGGAACATTCGCAGACGCCTGTTTTGCTGACACAACAGCATTTAGTCGAGTCTCTTCCCGAACACCAAGGGCGTGTCATCTGTTTGGATGGGAATTCAGAAATATTAGATAGCTTCACAGAAGAAAACCTAGACAGCGGGGTGACACCGGATAATCTAGCTTATGTGATTTACACATCCGGTTCTACTGGTCAACCAAAGGGAGTCGCGATCGAGCATGGCGGTGCAGTTAACACACTCCTCGATATTAACAACCGCTTTGAAGTAGGCAGTAGCGATCGCGTCTTAGCTCTATCCTCGCTCAGTTTCGACCTATCTGTATATGACATTTTCGGCTTGCTGGCTGCTGGAGGAACGGTTGTTATCCCCCAACCGTCAGCATCGCCCGATCCCGCTCACTGGGTCGATCTAATCGCGCAAACACAAGTCACCATCTGGAACTCCGCACCCGCCTTGATGCAGATGCTTGTGGATTATGCCGCTAGTCATAACAAAGATTTACCCTCATCTCTGCGATTAGTTCTTCTCAGCGGTGATTGGATACCGCTGACTTTGCCAGCTCAAATCAAAGCTTTAGTCGAGAGTGAATTGAATCAACCCCTCCCCAACCCTCCCTTTAGTAAGGGGAGGGGGCCCGATAGGGCAGGTGGGGTTTTGTACTCAAACCAATCTGAAACCCCTGCGGTCATTGGCTTAGGAGGTGCAACCGAGGCTTCTATCTGGTCGATTTTATATCCCATCGAAACTGTTGACCCAGCATGGAAAAGCATCCCTTACGGTCGGTCAATGACCAACCAACAGTTTTACGTGCTCAACGAAGCGATGGAGCAGTGTCAAGAGGGAGAAGTCGGGGAGCTTTATATTGGAGGAATCGGTTTAGCTAGATGTTATTGGCGAGATGAGGAAAAGACGAACAAGCGCTTCATCACTCATCCTCATACAGGCGATCGCCTTTACTGTACAGGCGATTTGGGTCGCTATCTGCCGGAGGGCAACATCGAATTTCAAGGTCGCATCGACCACCAAGTGAAAATTCGCGGCTTCCGCATCGAACTCGGCGAGATCGAAGCAGTGCTAGGACAACACCCCGACGTGCAGGTAGCAGTAGTCGCAGCACAAGAGGATGTACCTGGACAGAAGCGCTTGGTAGCTTATGTGGTTTCCAAAGTCACCGCCGAACGCACACCCTTCAAAAGCGAGTGTTTAGCCGAATTTGACGGCGATCGCACTTTTAAACTACAAATAGAAGACATATCAGTAGGTGGCATCGGCGTAGTCGGAGTTCCTGATAATTGGTCAAGAGGTAAACACATCCGCCTGCGCGTCGTACTACCCGGAGATACCGAAGAGCGATATTTTGAGGGAACTGTCGCTTGGTGTCAGGGAAATCAGGGGGGAATTGATTTATCTCTGACACCCACTGAAGAAGCTGTGATTCAGCAGAGTATAGACCATCTTTTAGAAACCCAAGGCTTCTTAAAATTTTTGCAACGCACCGTCGCAGCCAAGTTGCGTAACTTCCTGAAAGATAAGTTGCCCGAATACATGGTGCCTTCCAGCTTTATATTCCTAAAAAGCTTGCCGCTAACGCCGAACGGCAAAATAGACCGCCAGAAGCTATTAGCACCGGCCATTAAAAAAATTCCCGAAGTACGACAAGATTATGTAGCACCTCAAACTCCTGTCGAAGAAGTAGTAGCAGGCATCTGGGCGGAAGTTTTGGGACTAGAGCGAGTTGGTATCCGCGACAACTTCTTGGAATTAGGAGGTCACTCTCTGCTAGTCACGCAGATTGCAACTCGAATGCGAGACACTTTTCAAGTGGAATTACCGTTGCGTACCCTGTTTGAGTCTGCTACAGTCGCCGACCTTGCTCACAATCTGGAAATTGCCAGTCAAAAAGCTCCCATACCCCAGGCTCCGCCGATTCAAGCAATTTCGCGCGATCGGGACTTGCCTTTGTCCTTCAGCCAGCAACAACTGTGGTTTTTATGTCAACTCGCTCCCGATACACCTTTCTATAACGAACCGATTACCATTCGCCTGCCTGGTTCCGTTAATATTTTCGCACTAGAGCGTAGCATCAGCGAAATCATCAAGCGTCACGAAATTTTGCGAACCACCTTTGCTGTGGTAGATGGGCAACCAGTGATGGTGATTCAAGATGCTTTTAATTTTGCTTTGCCAGTGGTGAATCTTGAGGAATTACCAGAGACAGAACGGGAGACTGAAGCCTTGCGGCTGGGTACTTTGGAAGCGCAACAGCCTTTTGACCTTACCGAAGGGCCGCTGCTGCGGGGTACTCTTATGCAGTTGGGCGAGACAGATTATAGGTTGTTCCTGACGATACACCACATCGTTATTGATGCTGTTTCTCTATACAGCTTGTTTCTGAAGGAATTGGGGACTCTTTACACCACCTTTTCTTTGGGATTGCCATCGCCCCTCCCAAAACTGTCGATCCAGTTTGCGGACTTTGCCTACTGGCAACGGCAATGGCTACAGGGAGAAGTGCTGGAAAATCAACTGAGATACTGGAAACAGCAACTCGCTGATTTGCCAACACTGCAACTGCCCACAGACCGATCGCGATCGCTAGTGCAAACCTTCCGGGGTGCGAGGCAATGTCTAGAACTACCTCTGAGCCTAACCGAGATGCTTAAGGATCTGAGTCGTAGAGAAGGTGTCACCCTGTTTATGACTTTGATGGCAGCATTCCAAACCTTGCTCTACCGCTATACGGGGCAGACTGACATTGCGGTGGGCACTGCCGCCAACATCCGCAATCGCCAAGAACTAGAGGGAATGATTGGTTACTTCCTCAACACCTTGGTACTGCGTACCGATCTTTCTGGCAATCCTAGTTTTGAGGAACTGCTGATGAGGGTGCGGGAGGTAACATTAGGGGCTTATGCTCACCAAGAAATGCCCTTCCCGAAGCTCGTAGAAGAACTGCAACCGGAGCGTAATCTGAGCTATAACCCTTTGTTTCAAGTCGCATTTGTCCTTGAACCCCCGCTTGCCGAAATGGATTCGGGCTGGGCGATTAGTCAGCTAGATGTCGATACCAGTACGGCGAAGTTCGATCTTTACCTGGAGCTTGATGAGAGACCATCGGGCATCATTGGTCGCCTTGAGTACAATACTGACTTATTTGATGCTGCGACTATTCGTAGAATGTTGGGAAATTTTCAGACTTTACTCGAAGGCCTAGTCGCTAACCCAGAGCAGAAAATTGGCGAGTTGCCTATTTTAACTGAGTGGGAACGGCAGCAATTAGCGGCGTGGAATGATACCGTAACTGATTATCCTAAAGATGTTTGCATACATCAGTTGTTTGAAGAACAGGTAGAGCGATCGCCCGATGCTATTGCATTAGTCTTTGAAGATGAGCAACTTACCTATCAAGACCTCAATCAACGAGCGAATCAATTAGCCCATCACCTTCGGAATTTAGGTGTGGGGCCAGAGGTATTGGTGGGTATCTGTGTAGAGCGTTCCTTGGAAATGGTAGTGGGACTGCTGGGCATTCTCAAAGCTGGCGGGGCTTATGTACCGCTAGACCCGGCTTATCCCCCAGAGCGCTTGGTCTTCATGCTAGAAGATGCCGAAGTAGCAGTGCTGCTGACTCAGGCGCGGTTAGTTGAATCTCTTCCCCAACATCAAGCGCGTATCGTTTGTCTGGACACAGACTGGGAAATCATAGAGCGACAGAGTGAGGAAAATCCTGGATACAGCGTAACCTCTAAGAACCTGGCTTATGTGATTTACACTTCCGGATCTACAGGCAGACCAAAGGGCGTACTGGTAGCGCACCGAGGACTATGCAACCTCGCCAAAGCACAGATTAAGATATTCAACGTGCAACCGAACAGTCGTGTCCTCCAGTTCGCCTCTTTGAGCTTCGATGCCTCGATCTGGGAGGTTATCATGGCCTTGCTGGCGAGAGCGACGCTAGTAATGGGAACGCGGGACTCCCTGCTGGCAGGGGCACCTCTGATTCAGCTATTGCGCGACTTTGCGATCGCCACTGTGACGTTACCACCGTCAGTGCTGGCGGTACTCCCCGCTGACGAACTACCCGCATTACGAACAATTATCGTCGCCGGAGAAGACTCTTCCCCCGACCTTGTGGCTAAGTGGGCACCAGGTCGTCGCTTCTTTAATGCTTATGGGCCGACTGAATCGACAGTTTGTGCCACAGTCGCCGAATGTACTGATAGCACCAAGTCTCCTCCCATCGGTCGGCCTATTGCCAACACCCAGGTCTATATTCTGGATATTCAAAAACAACTTGTTCCTATTGGCGTACCCGGAGAACTATACATTGGTGGTGATGGTTTAGCACGGGGCTACCTCAACCGACCCGAACTAACTAGCGATCGCTTTATCCCCAACCCCTTTAGCAACGAATCGGGTTCTCGCCTCTATAAAACTGGGGACTTAGCCCGCTATCTACCTGACGGCAATATCGAATTTCTAGGCCGCATTGACCACCAAGTGAAAATTCGTGGCTTCCGCATCGAGTTAGGAGAAATTGAGGCCGTATTGAGCCAACACCCAGATATTCAGGAGTCTCTAGTTATCAACCGCGACGATTCCTCCGGCAACCAGCGCCTAGTAGCTTATATTACTTCCAACCTCAGACCAGAACGAGTGCCTTATCAAAGCGAGTGTCTGGCAGAATTTAATGGAACTTCTACGGTGAAACTTCGCACAGAAGATATTTCGATCCGTGGTGTCTGCGTAGTAGGAATACCAGATAATTATCAGCCCGGTAAACCTCTCCGTCTGTACCTGCGTATACCTGGTTGTAGTGAGGAGCAATGGTTAGAGGGTAGGATCGTTTGGCGACAAGGCCCGCAATGTGGGATTCAGTTCGCCCTCACCCAGAGTCAGCAGATTCTAGTTCAACAAAGCATAGACTATCTTCTGGAAACTCAGGGCTTCTTGAAAGTTTTGCAACGCACAACAGTCGGCAGCTTACGCGACTTTCTGAAGCAAAAGTTACCGGACTATATGATACCCTCCAACTTTGTGTTTGTGAATCATTTGCCACTCACACCCAATGGTAAAATAGACCGTAAGGCACTGCCAGCTCCCGATGTTATTAACCCACATTTAGAAACAACTTATCTCGCACCCCAAACTGAGATTGAACAAGCTATTGCCACAGTTTGGCAACAGATATTACAATTAGAAAAGGTAGGTGTAGATGATAATTTCTTCGATTTAGGTGGTCATTCGTTACTGATGGCTCAGGCTCATAGCCAACTGCGAGAAGTGGTGGATAGAGAAGTTTCAATGATTGAAATGTTTAAATATCCAACCATCAGCTCTTTGGCGAAATATTTAAGTGATGAGTCAGAGGAAAAATCCTCTGTTGGACAAAGTCGCGATCGGGTTAAAAAACAAAAAGAGGCAATGAATCGGCAGAAGCAAAAACAATCGCTAAAGGGAAAGAATAAAAATGGATAAATCTGAAAGTTCCGACTCTATGAGGTACGTTGTTGCGCTTCAGCGCTCTTTGATGGCGGGGACCCAACAACATACCGCTTCAAACTCTGCGCTTGTGTTCTCAAAGAGGGCTAAAGCCCAACTACGTACGTCCCAAATTCTGCGCTGGCATCGCAAGCTACACTTGTTGCGCTTGTGTTCTCAAAGAGGGCTAAGACCCAACTACGTACCTTCCAAATTCTGCGCTGGCGATCGCTACAGAAAATAGTCCGAAGTATTGTTACAACCAAGGAATAAAAATGGATAACTCTGAAACTTCCGAGTCTATAGAAGGTATCGCTATCATCGGCATGGCAGGTCGCTTTCCTGGTGCGACAAATGTTGATGAGTTTTGGGAAAACCTATGCGATGGTGTGGAATCTATTTCTTTCTTCTCTGAACAAGAACTAAAAGCTTTAGGTATTGACGAGTCAGTGGTGCGTGACCCGCGCTATGTAAAAGCAAAAGCTGTACTAGACGATATTGAGTTGTTTGATGCTCCATTCTTTGGGTTTAATCCTAGAGAAGCTGAAATCACAGATCCACAACACCGCTTTTTCTTGGAGTCGGCTTGGGAGGCTTTAGAAAATGCTGGCTACAACTCGGAAACTTACGAAGGTTCGATTGGGGTTTATGCAGGTGCAGGGAGTTTCAATACTTATTTCTTGAATAACCTTTATCCGAACCGTCAGCTCAGAGAATCCCTGGGCGATTACCAGTTGGCGATCGCGAATGAGAAAGATTTTCTATCCACTCGCGTTTCTTATAAATTAAACTTGAAGGGACCGAGTATTACTGTCCAAACAGCCTGTTCTACTTCATTGGTTGCTATCAGCATGGCTTGCCAAAGCTTGCTAAATTACCAGTGTGATATGGCTTTAGCTGGTGGCGTTTCTATAGGAGTTAACCAAAAGACAGGATATTTTTATAAAGAGGGAATGATTCTTTCACCAGACGGTCACTGTAGAGCCTTTGATGCGAAAGCACAGGGAACTGTTAGCGGTAGCGGTGTGGGAATTGTGGTTTTGAAGAGATTAGACGAGGCGATCGCAGACGGAGATTATATTCATGCAGTAATCAAAGGCTGTGCTATTAATAATGATGGTGCTTTCAAAATTGGCTACACAGCTCCCAGTATAGATGGTCAGGCGCAGGCGATCGCAGATGCTCTGGCGATCGCAGAAATTCCCCCAGAAACCGTCACTTATATAGAAGCTCACGGAACCGGAACACCCCTCGGCGATCCCATCGAAATCGCTGCACTGACGCAAGCTTTCTCCCTCGAAACTAAGAAAAAAGGCTTTTGTGCGATCGGTTCGGCAAAAACCAATATCGGACATTTGGATACTGCCGCTGGTGTCACTGGCTTAATCAAAACTGTCCAGGCTCTCAAACACCAATTAATACCACCTAGCTTGCATTTTGAACAAGCCAATCCCAAGATAGATTTTGCCAACAGTCCCTTTTACGTTAATACTAAACTTTCCGAATGGAAAGTAGGTAAAACGCCGCGCCGTGCTGGAGTTAGTTCTTTTGGAATCGGTGGAACTAATGCTCATGTGGTGCTAGAAGAAGCACCTAGTGTAGAAAAATCTGGACAATCCCGACCATCACAACTGTTGGTTTTATCTGCAAAAACTAGCTCTGCACTTGATTGTGCAACGGTAAATTTGAGCAACTATTTAAAGCAGCATCCCGATGAAAATCTTGCTGATGTTGCTTATACGCTTCAAGTTGGTAGAAGAGCTTTCAGCCATAGACGCATAGTAGTTTGTAATGACATTGAAGAGGGCGCCATCGCTCTCGACAATCTCGATACCAAACGAGTTTTTACCAACTTACAAGAGTCCAAAAATCGACCTATCGTGTTTATGTTTTCAGGACAGGGTTCGCAGTACATCAATATGAGCTTGGAACTCTACCAAGTTGAAACAACATTTCGCGAACAGATCGATATCTGTTCGGAAATTCTTAAACCTCACTTGGGAATTGATCTGCGCCACGTACTTTATCCAAATGAAACACAAGCAGAAGCAGCTACAAACCAACTAAAGCAAACTGCTATTACACAACCAGCACTATTTGCGATCGAGTACGCTTTAGCTAAATTGTGGATGTCTTGGGGAGTTCATCCCAAAGCGATGATTGGTCATAGCATTGGTGAATACGTAGCAGCTTGTTTGGCTGGTGTTTTCTCCTTAGAAGATGGCTTATCCTTGGTAGCTGCACGAGGTCAATTAATGCAACAACTGCCGAGTGGTTCCATGCTTGCAGTTCCACTCCCAGAACAGCAAGTCCAAGCATTTTTGGGCAATAAACTCGATTTAGCGGTGATTAACGGAGCATCTATGAGCGTGGTTTCAGGTGCTACTGAGACCGTAGATGAATTGGCACAAAAACTACTCGATCAAGGTGTAGAGTGTCGCCGATTGCACACTTCTCATGCCTTCCATTCACAGATGATGGAGCCAATTTTAGAACCCTTCACCGAAAAGGTAAAAAAAGTTAAGCTGAAAGCGCCTAAAATTCCATATTTCTCTAACGTTACTGGTAATTGGATTACAGCAACGGAGGCGACAAATCCGAGTTATTATGCTCAACATTTGCGACAAACAGTACGCTTTGCAGAAGGCTTACAAAAGCTATTAAAAGATCCAAATCAAATATTGCTAGAAGTGGGGCCCGGACGGACGTTGAACACGCTAGCAAAACAGCATCCTAATAAGGGGGCCCAGCAGATTGTACTTTCTTCATTGCGCCATCCACAAGACCAAAATTCAGATGTAGCTTTCTTACTTACTACATTGAGTAAACTCTGGTTAGGAGGAGTACAAATAGATTGGTCTAAATTTTATGCTCAGGAGCAGCGTTATCGTCTCCCATTGCCAACATATCCGTTTGAGCGCCAACGTTACTGGATTGAAGCACCAGGAATCGAGCAACCGATTAAAATTGCATCTTTACCAGATGAAAATTCCCAACCCGTAGATTCAACACCACACCACTCTAGACCGGATTTACACAATACCTATATTCCTCCTAGAGATGAAATTGAGCAAACTATTGCTAGTATCTGGCAAGAATTTCTAGGTATCGAGCAAGTAGGAATTAATGATGATTTTTTTGATTTAGGCGGGGACTCATTATTAGCAGTTCAACTGATAACTAAATTAAACGAAACACTGAAAACATCCTTGTCTCCCCATAGCCTCTTGCAATCATCGAGTATTGCTGCTTTGGCTGCATTAATTAAAGACAATGCCGACTTATCGGATAATTCTAACCAGCCACTACAGCCAGCTTCTGAATCTTTGTTAGTAGAAATTCAGCGCGGTAGTTTTAAGCAACCTTTGTTCTTAGTCCATCCGGTAGGGGGTCACGTTTATATTTATCGGGATTTAGCACGTTATCTAGGTTCAGAGCAGCCTATTTTTGGAATACAAGCGCACGTCTCAGATGGGGAAACTGAGTCTTTTACTAAAGTTGAGGAAATGGCTGCTCGCTATATTGAAGCAGTGCGACTTCAACAATCTGAAGGCCCCTATTTTTTGGGTGGTTCTTCCTTTGGAGGCACTGTTGCTTTTGAGATGGCACAGCAACTCAATGCCCAAGGTGAAAAGATAGCGCTGCTAACTTTAATAGATACTCCTGGGCCCGGTCAAATGCCTGTTTTAGAAACGGAAGATGAGACAGCAATTTTGCTATATTTACTAGGCGTTGGTTTCAATCTGTCTCTTTCTATGGATGTCCTTCAAAAACTTGATCCAGATGAGCAACTTCTCTACTTTTTGGAGCAGGTAAAGATCGCTAATAGGGTAGTGCCTCCAGATTTTGGTTTACCTCAGATTCGCCAGTTTCTTCATCTTTTTAAAGTACACGCCCAAGCGATGCTAAATTACATCCCTCAAACTTATGGAGGTCGAATTATATTTTTCCGTGCTACAGAACAAAATGAAGTTAATGCCAAAAATCCAGAATTACCTTGGATTGAGGTTGCTCCGGCAGGGGTAGAAGTTCGAGGAGTGCCGGGAAATCATATTACTATGAATTATCCCCCTCATGTTCAGGTTATGGCTGAACAACTTAGAGTATACCTTGATGAGGCAAGGCAGCTAATTTAGATTTGGTCTTTGGTTTTTAAATAGATAACTTTCAAAGGAGGTGCTATGGCTTTATATACAGAAAATGCCCAACCCGAAGGCGAAAACTCATCGTCATTGCTACTAGAAATGATGTATGGTTTTAAAATATCCCAAGCTCTTTTTGTCGCGGCAAAATTAGAAATTGCAGATATTCTGAAAGATGGTTCTAAGACTGCTGATGAACTTGCGAAAGCTGCTGGTGTAAATTCTCAGGGTATTTATCACCTGATGCGTATGCTAGTAAGCGTTGGTGTATTTTCTCTAGAAGATAATGACAAGTTTCAATTAAATTCTCTGGGAAAACATCTCCTAATGGGTACTTCTGATTCTTTACGAGGTACGGTTTTGGCAATGGGTGATGAACTATATCAGGGATGGGGGAATTTACTCTACGGTATAAAGACTGGAGAAACTCCATTTGAACATACTTTTAAAACTAATTTTTATAGCTATTTAAAGCAGAATTCTGATGCGGCAGTAAATTTTAATGAGTGGATGAAGGAGACAACAAGGGAGTGGCTGCTTCCGGTGCTTGAAGCTTATGATTTTTCAGACGTTAAGACACTTGTGGATGTTGGAGGGGGAATTGGAACCCTAACGGCTGTGATTCTGAATGCGAATCCCAAGCTACAAGCGATTTTGTTCGATCGCGAAGATGTTGTGGTTGATGCGAATCCGGTTTTGGAAGTGGCTGGAGTTGCAGATAGGTGTCAAATAGTTGGAGGCAGCTTTTTTGAGGCAGTTCCCCGTAGTGGCGATCTTTACTTACTCTCTCGTGTCCTCCTCAATTGGGACGATGGTCATGCTATTACAATTCTTAAAAATTGCTATCAAGCTATGACAGCTAAAGATCGGCTGATGATTGTTGATTTTATGTTGCCTGAAGGCAAAATGTCGCCATTTATTGGTATGGGTAGCCTAACTTTGTTTATTCTCGGGGGTACTTTCATGCGGACAAAGGATGAGTTTTATAATTTACTTTCCTCCGCAGGGTTTAAAGTGACTAATATGATAGAAACGAAAGGGCCAGTAAGTGTGATCGAGGCAAAACCTGCTTGACTTTACTAATCTAAAAACACCGGAATTATTCTGGTGTATGATTACTATTGCTCAATTAATCTCAATTTTATTATAGCAATTATGAAAAGTTGTCCAACAATCACAAACGTAGGTTAGGTTGCACTTCGTTCCACCTAACCTCAGGACTGTAGGAATATTTTTCATAATTGCTATTATCGGGATTTGAACAAATTTAAAGTCCAAACAAAGCCTAAACTTGCTATTTGTCAGGCAAATACGTCACCATTATGTTGCAGCCAAGCGAAAAAACGATCGTACTTTGACTGTGCGATCGCATTCCTAGCGATTGAAATCGCCCGCTTGATGGTCGATATCCATCTATCCTACCGCTTCACCAGATTGTGTTCCCACTTCCAAACACAGCTAGAAATCAAATTCGTACAGATATGAGCCGTAATTGGCACTAACAAATTCCCAGTAGCTAAAACGCTGTAACCCAACAGCAATCCGACAGCCGTTGCCCAAACAGCATAAGGCCACTGATCCATGCCTCCCAAGTGCAGAATGCCGAAACAAAAACTCGATAAAACTAAACCGGTAACATTCAATCCCAAAGCCGACAGCATCACGCCTCGAAATAGCAATTCTTCGCTAAGTCCCGGCAGCAGTCCCAGCCAAATTAAATCAGGCCAAAACAAAGGTTTGAGCACTACTTCCAAGTAAACATCAGCACTCCGGCGATAACCCGGCCAGAGGTGATAAACGATCGCACTGCCACCTGTAATTGCCAGTCCGATCGCACATCCTTTGAGCAAGTCGATTCCTATCAATTTGACTGGCAAAAGCGATACCGATCCAAATAGCAACCACAATTTAGCTACCGCCAGCAACATAATTGCTGTCACGCCCATTGCTACTAAAACTTGGGTGCGCGTCAAGGGTTCAATTTCAGGGTTTTCGGGAATTTTTTCTGCCACTTAATCACTTTTAGATTTGAGGTTTGAGATTTTAGATTTGTTTAGTTTAGTTAGACAAACAACGCAGGGAGGAGATGTCTGCACCCAAGGAAGCTGGACTGATGCCGGCCCGCAAAGCGACCAAAACTCCGATCGCCTCTAAATATGAGTTTACCTGCAAAGCTTTAATTCCGAGTTTTTCTGGAGTCGCCTGCATCTGGGTTTTGTTGTCGCCGACAGCGATGATTTGTACGGACGATCGCCCACTCAAACTCAGAATAGCACTGCCGCCGCAGGCTGTGGCGGGTATCACCACCGCATCGACTCGATCGGCCCACAAATCCTGGGACTCGAAATCTCGCCTGTTTGCATAGAATTTCTCTCTTGTGGGGTGGGCATCTTGCCCGCCCAATACCTGCGCGCGGGCAAGATGCCCGCCCAATACCTGCGACACGCAAGATGCCTGTCCCACAGTAGGAGTGACAAATTGGGGAGCTTTGCTGAGGCCGGCAAGCACGCAAGGTAGGAAAGTATACCCGATTTCCTCAGCAGCAGATCGCGGGGACAGGTGCGGATCGAGGGGAAGTGTAGACAGCGCCGGGGCGTGGGCGCAGGGGATTTTAAACGTCCTGACGATGAGGTGGCTGATCACAGCTTCCGCGCCAGCGAGAGGGTCAACTCCTTTGCCGCGGCGGTAGTTTTCGAGGGCGAGGCTGCCTTCATCGTCGGGAAATCTGGCCACAACTGCGATCGCCTCTACTCTTGCTTGTTCGATTAATTTTTCTGCAGCGCGCAATAAACTGTCTGGATTGCCGATCGTCCCCCAGGATGCCCCTGATTCAGAAATACGCAATTCTACTTGCAGAGAGCGATCGGTTAAAACACAATCAGTTATATTCAAACCCAATGTAGCTCTCGCTGCATCAGCCGCTTGCAAGTGGCGCAACTGCAAGTCTGGTTCAATGCCGGCATCGAGGATTAAGCCGATGCGATTTTGATGTACCGGTTGCAGGCCCCAGCATCCGGCAGCAAATTTGTCAAGGGCGTAACCTTCAACGTAGAGAGCGTTAGGTATCGGCCAATAAAGTTGAGCGCCGTTGAGGACGTTGGGGTGAGTGATCAGGGTGTCTGAAATTTGGGCGATCGCCCTAGCCACGGGCAGCGCATCTCCTGCAAACCCACCAATCGAGGCTCCAACGCCTGTGGGGACTATCAAAACCACTGTTAAAGGGCGCCAGTTCACACTGTTGCGGGGGATGCTTCCACGAGCACGTAGCCTTCTACCACAGCCTTTTGCCGATCGACATCCACGTCTGTGACTGCCCACCGCAGGGGTTCCCCGTGCTTTTGCAGTTCAATTTTAATAGCCGAGTGCAATTCTTCGGCGGTATCGTGGAGGTCAACTTCTGCGGAAATGAAATGGGTGGTCATAGGGCGATCCATAGTGGTTTTACCGCTAACGGTACTTAGGTCAATTTTAGCTTAGTCCTAGGATTTACCGAATTGGCGATCGTACACAATGTCTTCTTTTTCGGTTTCTATCTTCAAGTTCGATCGGGGAAAAGAAACGCACAGTAACACATAACCTTCGGCCTGAAGTTCGGGACTGACGCCCATGCAATCAACTTGCTTAACTTGACCCTCAATAACTTTAGCAGCGCAAGTAGTACAAACCCCCGAATTGCAAGAGTTCGGCAAATCAATCCCAGCGGCGATCGCAGTTTGCAAAATTGGTTTATCTTCCGGCACTTCTACGGTATAGGTGCTGCCTTGGTGAAGTAATTCAACGGTGTAAGTTTGAGACATATTTCGATTATTGGTTTTAATTCCTGATCGGAATTTACGCTAGATTTGCAAACAAAGCAATGAGTATTTTACCGCTGTTGGTGATTTTGTGCAAATTTACAACTGCTGTTTTTATTGATAATTTTTTTTATTAATTGGCTGGGGCGAGCGATGGCGGGACGCCCCGCAAGCTACGGCATTTTGTCAACGACTTTTTCACAAATTATCACGAGGAGCGCGGGCGAACTCTGCCAAAAAGCACTTATGTAACTAATGTTTGCCTTCAAGCCAACAACTCATCAACCGCAACACTAAAACCCACCAACACTAGCTGAGTGCTGATTATAGAACCCAAGTTAAAACTTAACTTTTGAGTTTGAGTCACAATCATTATCCAGCGACTTTCGGGAAAAACAATCCAAACTTCCAGACAACCAGAATCTAAATACTCTTGTGCTTTCAAAAATATATCTTCCGCAATATCAGTAGGAGAAACTATTTCAGCAATTAAGGGCGGACTTTGAGGCAAAGTAGGAACATCGCCATATTCAGCAACAAGTTCAGCAGTCAGATAAGCTACATCAGGGCGGCGCACTCGCCTG
Organism: Microcoleus sp. Pol11C3; assembly: GCF_036701485.1. Lineage (NCBI taxonomy): Bacteria > Bacillati > Cyanobacteriota > Cyanophyceae > Oscillatoriales > Microcoleaceae > Microcoleus > Microcoleus sp. Pol11C3. Next base: position 75,377 of record NZ_JAUBQW010000008.1, read on the forward strand.
TCAGTACGACAAGGAACTTCTGTATAGACTTCGCCATCTTGTCCGCTAGATATCTTGTAACTTCTCCAAGAATAATCTAGTCTAGATTGGATTCGACTGTGTTTTACTGTCATGCCATTTTTCTCCAAGATTTGCCCGTCCACCCATTCCATATCATCGGCGGGACAGGCTATAAAGTCTTCTAGAGAAACATTTTCTGATAAAACGGGTGTCATCACCATAGCCATCTACTCCCTTTTGCAGAATTAACTGATATTGTAGTGTTTTTTGCGATCGGTGCAGTGACTGGACTTGCGGAAAACATCTATATCCTATTAATTCCTCCTTACCCATTCCTATCTACTCAATATCAATTTGATTGGGAGGCTTAGGTTGATTCTGTTTGTCATCGTTCAAAGTTTTACGCCCAGAACTAGCATAATCCTTGTACAATTCCACAAACATCTTTGTCAACTGCTGCAAAGAAAGTTGTTCCCCATTAACTTGAGCTTTCATATAAGCTTTAAGCACTTCAATGTAAGCCAAACCGAGGGCAAGCGTGAGAGTTGCTGCCGTTGCACCGGAGATTGCACCGCCGACAACAGTTCCCGCACCAGGAATCATTTTAATCAAATTAGTAACAATACTTCTGCCAACAGCAGTAACCCCGCCTGTGCCGCTAATAGCAGACAGCATCGCCGAAATAAAACCCTTATCAAAGGGCATTCCAAAAATCACAGTAATATTAGCAATCATTGCCGTTTGCATCGCCATCAAAATCGGCGCATCAGCAAACGGTACAGGAGTCGCACCGACAATTGCAGAACCTGCAACATAAGCACTTAGATACTTAAATGCCATATCGGATTTGAGCGCAATATTTGCAATTTGTTCTTTAACAAAAGCTTTTTTAGCTACTTCCGGCAACAGTTGAAAAGTTGCATCTACCAACTTATCTAAACCGTGAGATTTTACTGTATAATCCTCATCTATTTCTTCCGGTTCAGCCATGACGGGGATGATTTGACTGACGGGCAAATTCATGTGTTCCAGTTGCTTGAAAAACTCACCCGGCTTTTTAGATGTCGTCTGAGTCAGCACTAAAAGAACTGGTACATCTTTGACTTCCATTTCTTTTAGCCAGCTTTCCTCGACAGATTCTATTCTATTGGCGCTGTGATTGATGCAGTACCAGATGACGTGAATGTGTTCTTTGGGGTGCAGGAGTCTTTGGTCTTCAATCAGCTTAGCAACGTTTAATTGAATAACTTTAATTTGTTCGGCGTTGAGTTCGAGTCCGGGAGTATCGTAGACTGTAATTGGGCAATTCGGTTTGGTATATTGGCGAATGCCTTGATTGATGGGGCGGCCGACTCCGGTTTCTGCTAAACGCTGGCGAAAAACGGAATTTATTAGGGTACTTTTGCCGACGCCGGTTTTGCCGATGACTAAAACATTGCACTGTCCCACTTGGTTTTCTGCGTCTTTGAAGGCGTAGTAACTTCTATTTAATAGCTCGTCTAGGGAAAAGTCGTCTGACATGGCGGTTTGCTCCGATAATGGTGGGATATTAAATCTGGATTAAACACCACCGAATAGAATTCCGAGGCTCTACAAACGAAGTCCGCCTTCGCGGACTGGGGTAGTCTTAAGAATATTGTAGCAATTTGATTTAAGAACTGGTACAACGGGTAGAGGAGAGTTTTGTGTGGCGTGCTGCTACATGAAAGGTTATAAACTTTAGTTTAAGCTAGCAATCGATCGACATCGATGCTAAAACCTATGAGGATTTGTTGGGTGCTGGCGGTATCGCCGGCTCTAAATGTCAATATTTGATTTTGAGTCATCACAAATACTAAATGACTTTCTGGAAAAACTAGCCAGACTTCCTGACAGCTAGATTCTAAATATTCCTGTGCTTTGAGAAAGACATCTTCAGCGATATCGGTGGGTGAAACTATTTCGGCAACTAAAGGGAAACTTTGGGGTAAAGTGGCAAGGTTGCCAAATTGTGCAACTAATTCGGGTGTGAGATAAGCGACATCGGGGCGGCGAATTTGTCGGTTGGTGCGGCAAGGAACCTCGACATAAGCCTCTCCACCTTGTCCGCTAGAATTTTTGTAATTTTTCCAAGCTTCCCCCAGGCTTAACTGAATTTTCCCCGTCTTGATTGTCATGCCATTTTTCTCCACCTGTTTGCCGTCCACCCATTCCATGTTGTCGGGCGGAGCGGCGATGAACTCTTCTAGAGCTAAATTGTCTGATATTATGGTAGCAGTGACCATAGTTATTTCCTCGCTTTTACAAAATTCACTTGTTACTATTATGAGCGATCGCCCTTGCCGATCGCACTTTGACCCACACTGCTGAAATTATACTGTAACGCCGTCTGGCCGAGCAACGTAGGTTGACTTGCTTCTAATAGCGACAGCTTTTAACCTGTCGGTTGTCGGCATTACGGGTATTTCCGGCGATCGACTTATGCAAATAAATCAGTTTCTCGGCTCATTTTTACAGAACAGCAGGCAGAGGGAACCTTACAATAGCGACATTCCCAATCGCTAGGTTTTGGGTTGGGAGGTTGAGAAGTACAAAGCATCGCAATTAACTGCTGCAAACGCTGTCTAAATTGCTCATTAACATACCACTTGGGAATATCTAAAATCCCATCTCCATAAACTAAGCGACCGTGGGGAATGTGACCTTTAAACAGATTTTTGGTTTCCGGGGCAAAGGGCAACATTGACATATAGAGAAGCACTTGCATTTTATGTGAATCTTTGCGCTTGCCTGTTTTGATATCTTCGACAACAGCCCAATCATCTTTGATAGCAATGATATCAGGTCTGCCGGCAACGCAGATATCAAAGGTTTGACCTTTATATTTGAAGGAATTTTGATTTTCAACATAGACAGTGAAGCCTTCAGTTTGCAGTTGTACTGCTCGTTGAATCAGCTTTTCTTCATGTTCTGAGGGGTCATAGGTGCTCGGTTGTTTTTCAAATTGATAGTGAGTTCGTTGCCATAATGCGTGTAGGCAATCTTTTTCGGTTGCTAAGACTTCGGCAATCCCAGTTACAGTGGCGTAGGGATTGAATCTTTTTTGCGCTTGTGTTGGCATATTTTTTAGAGGTATGTTTGGGATGTCTTTACCATGACACCCACTCCCAAATAATGTCTAGTTAATTTCAGATTATGGTTGGTGACAATAAATGATAATTTGGAGTTATTAAATAATTGCAAATAATGTCAAATTATGGCAAATTATTTTAAATAATGACTTGGCGCTAAGCAGTTGCCAGCTAGATACAAGCTTGCTAAGATAAGCTCATAAGGCTGAGTTATAGCAGTGGATGTATGAATCTTAAGCAAAATTTTCAAAACCAAATAGCTGAATCGCTGTTCGGTGCAAATGTGAGTGAGGAGAGGGTTTGTTTCCTTAAGCGATTTGCCCCGAAAAATCACCCGGATAAGAGAGAAAGCACTCATAAAGAAATTGCTAAATTAATGAAAAACGATTTAGCAGTTTATTGCGAAGAGAAAATCAATCAAACCATTCGGAAAGTGATTGAGGTAGTTCATAAAGCCTACGGAGAAGAGATGAAAGCGGATGGCGTGAATATTGAGGCGTTGTTAAATCTTAAAGCAGGGGGGACACTTAAAGGAAAAGAAGATCAAGAGAGTCACAAAAAATTTAGTCCTTGGAAAGAGGCTTATAAGTGGCTGTGGAATCATAAATACCTGCGGTGGGTTGATATTAATGGTTGGGAGATTTTAAAGAAGCAAGCTAAAACTGCTCCCGATTGGATACAGTTTTTAACTGAGCAAGAAATGGCATCAGTGGGAGTTGGTACTAGAGCACTTAAGCCGCTCTCGCCTCGGTCTTATGCACGAAAAATTGACCCCACAATTCCCATTAATCAGCCGTTGTCGATGAGGGTAGATTTGGCATATCCTAACTATCAAATGCTTTTGTTCTATCGCAGTGCTGAGATGAAATATATACTCTGTCCATCTTTGGGATATGCACCTAATGGTGTGAATCAACCACCGATGACGCTGCCTCAAGAGGGTTCTGTGGCAGATGATAATAAAGAAAGGTTTACTTTTGAAGAACTAGGAAAGGAAGAATTTTTAGCAATTGCAGTGGAGAAGCCTTTCAATTTAGATTGGTTGATTCCCCGTGAAGAGGAAGCTTTACCGGAATGGAATGCTGAACGGCTTAAAGAGTTATTTGAACAATTGGAAAGAGATAGCAATTGGCAAGTTTTTTATCAAAGTTTTGAGGTGGTGGAAACTGCGTAATGGGAGTGGGAAATCCTAAAAAAAATAACAGAGAAGAGAGGAAAAAAATGTACGAAAAGCGCATAACCGCCTATTTGCAACTCATCCAAAAACTGCGCGAAGCTTCTAATCGGGAAAAATTGAAAATATTAAACTCATACTCCGGGTTACTCGATCCCGGACTTTTGGAAACGATAATCGCAGTCGCCAAACAATTTGATGATGAGGGCAACCAAAATGAGGCTAACTTTTTAACTAACATTGCCTTAGAATTGGGTAAGTTTCTCGCTAAGGATCATCAGCCAACGGCAATCAGAAAACAGACAGCCGATATTTTATTGAGTTGGGGAAGGATTCAATATTATATTAGCCAGTTTATTGTCGCTTTTCAGTGCTGGCAACAGTGCCTTATCATTTATCAAGCGATTCAAGACCATGAAGGGGAAGCTAATTCTCTGGGACGTTTAGGCTTGGCTTACGATTCTTTGGGAGCATATGAACAAGCGATCTATTTCCACCAAAAGCATTTAGATATTAGGCGGGAAATTAAAGACCGCCCAGGAGAAGCGATTTCTCTGGGAAATTTAGGCAATGCTTACCACTCTTTGGGACAATATGAACGAGCAATAGATTTCCAAGAACAGTCTTTAGCCATTAAACGGGAAATCGAAGACCGCTCAGGGGAAGCGGCATCTCTGGGAAATTTAGGCAACGCTTACCACTCTCTGGGACAATATGAAAAAGCGATCGATTTCCACAAACAGTCTTTAGTCATTAAAGAGGAAATCAAAGACCCCCTTGGTAAAGCGAATTCTCTGGGAAATTTAGGCAATGCTTACGACTCTCTGGGACAATACGAAAAAGCGATCGATTTCCACGAAAAGCATTTAGGTATTAGTCGGGAAATCAAAGACCGCAGAGGGGAAGCAAATTCTCTGGGAAATTTAGGCAATGCTTACAACGCTCTGGGAAAATATGAACGATCAATAGATTTCCACAAACAGTCTTTAGCTATTAAACGGGCAATCAAAGATCGCAGAGGGGAAGCAAATTCTCTGGGAAATTTAGGTAATGCTTACCACTTTCTGGGAGAATATGAACGAGCAATAGATTTCCTAGAACAATCTTTAGTTATTAAACTGGAAATTAAAGACCGCTCAGGGGAAGCAACTTCTCTGGGAAATTTAGGTAATGCTTACCATTTTCTGGGAAAATATGAACGAGCGATCGGGTTCTACGAACAGTCTTTAGCCATTAGTCGGGAAATCAAAGACCGTCAAGGGGAAGCTAATTCTCTGGGAAATTTAGGCAGTGCTTACCTTTCTCTGGGACAATTTGAACGAGCGATCAGGTTCTACGAACAGTCTTTAGCTATTAGTCGGGAAATCAAAGACCGTCAAGGGGAAGCGGCTTCTTTGGGAAATTTAGGCAGTGCCTACCTTTCTCTCGGACAATTTGAACGAGCAATTAATTTCTACAAAAAGTGTTTAGCCATTAGTCGGGAAATCAAAGACCGCTTTGGGGAAGCAAGTTCTCTGGGGAATTTAGGCAGTGCTTACCACTCTTTGGGAGAATATGAACAAGGGATGGCTTTCCACGAAGAGTATTTAGCTATTAGTCGGGAAATCAAAAACCGCCTTGGAGAAGCAACCTCTCTCAATAACATCGCCAATGCTTACCGGAAATTGCAGCAAACAGAGAAAGCCATTAAAAACTATCAAGACAGCCTCAAAATTGCTACTCCCAAAACCATACCTCCCCTGTGTTTCACAGCAGGTCAAAACCTCGGTAACATTGCTTTGATAAAAGGCGACTGGCAACTCGCATTAGAAGGATACGAACCCGCCTTGCAAGCAGTCGAACTACTCCGCAAAGCTTCAACTACCGACGATCGGCGCCAAAAAATCATTGCAGAAGCCTTTTCAGTTTACGCCAACGCCATCCAATGCTACATCAACCTCAAAAAATACGATCGAGCCGTCGAAACCGCTGATCGTTCCCGATCGCGCCACCTCGCCGACTTATTCGCCAGCAAAGACCTCTACCCCCAAGGCGAAATTCCCCCCGAAGTCGAAGCATACTATCGCCTGCAACAACAAAGCGATCGTTTGCGTTCTTCTGACAATGACGGAATGAAAGAACTGGCTACCAATCGCCAGCAAACCCCCAAGGGCGAGGCCATCATCGAAAAGATTAAAGAATTAGATGATGAAAAACAGAAAGCTTGGCTAAAAATTCGCAGCATAGACCAAGTTTTGGCAGCTCAATTGCAACCAGCCCCCCTCAGTTTCGACCAGATGCAAGCCTTAATTCCCGATGCCGAAACCGCCATCCTCAATTTTTACACCACTGCTGAGCATACCCACATTTTCATCTTGCGCCAAAGTCAACCAACCCAACTCCACACCTGCGAAGGTCAAGGACTTGAAACCTTGCAAAATTGGCTATTCAACAAGTGGTTAAAGCCTTATGTCGAAAACCAAACCGCATGGCGAAATCAAATGGGTGAAGTTCTCCACGAACTCGCTAACCGCCTGCAAATTAATCAACTTATTCCCCAACATCTCAACGGCATTCAAGAACTGATTATCATCCCTCACCTGTACCTGCATCAAATCCCGTTTGCTGCCTTACCATTAAACGAGCTTCCCATTCCCCACAGCAATGCCTCAGACAGAACACGCGGCTTAAAACCTCTCAGCAAACCCACCATCACCCCTGCCAAAACCCCACCCCAAAAACAACCCGAATACCTCAGCGATAAATTTCGCCTCCGCATCGTTCCCAGTTCCCAAATTCTCAACTTTTGTCACCAGCGAGGCAACCTCAAACCTGCCACAATGGGAATCGTGGAAAATGCCACAGGCGACCTCGTTTTCACTGGCTACGAGTGCGAAACCCTGGCAACCATGCACCAAATTGATAAAAATTCCCGCCTCCAATATCAGCAAGCGACGATCGGCAACTATCAAAATTTACTCAACCAAGTGCAAGTCCTTCATTCCAGCCATCACGCCAGTGCCGATCTGAATAATTCCCTAGAATCCAAACTGCATTTATTTGATGGCGATATCAACCTCGGTCGTGTTTTTACCTGGAGATTTTCCGACTTAGCCGAAGTGTTCCTCTCCTGCTGCGAAACTAATTTAACCTTTACCCAAGTTACCGACGATCCGCTCTCCATTGCTAGCGGTTTCCTCTGTGCGGGTGCGCGAAATGTGGTCAGTACCTTGTGGGCTGTAGATGATTTAGCAACCGCTTTATTTTGCATTTTATACTATCAGGAAAAGCAGCACAATAGCCGATCGCAAGCGCTAAGAAAAGCACAATTGAAGCTACGAAGCTTGACAGGTGATGAGTTATCTGCTAAATATAAACGGCAGTTAGAGGATTATTTTGAGCAGCAACAAAAAGGAGAACAGCAAGCAGAAATTGTCAAAAATGTGCGATTGCGTTTAGATTTGCTTGGCCGCCAAGAATTGCCGTTTGTTAGTCCCCATTATTGGGCGGGGTTTGTATCGCAGGGTTTGGCGTAGGAGAAACAACAGCATTTACATTTCTGGACAGATCAAAACCACAGAAACCGGGTTTTTTACCGTATCTGCAGGCTGCATGGCATCTTCTGGGCAAAAAACCCGGTTTCTAACCACCCCTGCGTCTAGGACTAATTTAGAAATGTTCCAGTAGAGATTTCTCTTGTGCGTAAACCTTTCGCAGCGACTCCAGGGCGATCGCCCCCAACATCAATTTAATCACCCCCACCATTTCCCCCCACTCCAACAATTCAGAAACAGAAACAGCTTTCTGAAATCTATCCGCATAAAAATCCACCCAAAAATCCGGCGCGTGTCTCTCTTTCTGACTCGCTATCCGGCGCTTCCAGTAACCAAAATCTAAACCAGAGGGCGATTCCACTCCCAAAACAGGCGGAAAGTCGGCATAACTGACAAACCGACTCATGCCTTTGGCGTGCACGTACAGGATATGCGCCCAGCACTCGAAGCGATATATTTGTTCTATCTTGATTTTCAGCAGCCGCCCGATCGCCTCTTTCGTCACAAACCGGCTCAATCTGTGTCTGAGGGTTGATTTTCGCGAAAATTTTGTTAACATGATGTTAACCAAATCCTTTGTAAAGAGTACAAACTTTTGTAAAGGGATTGAATTTGGATAGGCGATCGCTTTTTAGTTTTCCAGACCTGGGGGCGATCGCTTTTTACGATATTTTTATTAAAAACTAAATCTAGTTTTTTGTCAATGGGTTTAATTAGATTGCGGGTTAAAGAATTTGCTGCTGAGAAAGGCTGGACGATCAAAGAGGTTTCAGAGCGATCGGGAGTCATTTACAGCACACTCAGCACCTATTCACGTTCTCCGGGAATGGCAATGGTTGATTTTACTTGTCTGCTGAAGTTGGCACGTACTTTTGACGTGATGGTGGAAGATTTGGTTGAGGTGGTAAAAGAGTAGTCGATCGCTTTTTACAGTACAATCGGATGACTTATATCAATCACATCTCAAGAGCTTATGGGCTTAATTAGATTGCGGGTTCGAGAATTTGCTGCCGAGAAAGGCTGGACGATCAAAGAGGTGTCAGAGCGATCGGGCGTCGTCTACAGTACGCTGAGAACCTATGCCCGATCGCCCGGATTAGCAACAGTTGACGTGACGGCCTTGCACAAGTTGGCGAAGACTTTTGATTTGTCGATCGAAGATTTGTATGAGATTGTGCAGGAATAGTCGATCGCTTTTACGAACTAATTATCCACTCAATATTATTCGACAGTTGCTAGCATCTGATTGACAGACTCACCCCGTTGTAGCGCTTCCCAATCAGATGTAACCGGTTGGTAAGAACAGTAACACACCACAATTCGCTCCTCAGTATCGGAAGCAGAAAACTGCTGAACGCGAGTAACTACCCAATCTCCATCTTTCCCGTGGGTGACTCCATTACCGGGGTCAGAGAGATTTTCATAATCGCGGGTTTTGTCCCCTACTTGAGGAATTTCTGGGTTTTCTTCCCAAGTCCAATTTTCCCAAAGTATATTAGTTAGACCGCCCCTCGGCATAAGCTGACGTTCTTCCCAACCCGGAGCACTGATGCTTTCGGTTTTGTAGACAATCCAGATTTTTTTAGTCATTTTTTTAAAGACGATCGCACAATCGCGTTCAATAGTTCGACTATATCAGAGATGAAAGCTCGTGCATCGGTTAAAATAGAGAAGTCAGTTTGTGATTAATGAGTCTGAATGCCTACGTTACTCCGAGTCGGCCCATACCGTTTCTTCTGCTATGCGGGCGATCGGGATGAACCACCGCACGTTCACGTTGAGCGCGATCGAGAAGAAGCTAAGTTTTGGCTTAGTCCAGTTCGCCTTCAAAATAATAAAGGCTTCAATCGTACAGAAATCAATGGTATTCAGAAACTTGTTGAAGAACATCAAGAGCAGTTATTAGCGGGTTGGAATGACTTCTTTAATGGTTGAGTTGCTAGAAATCCCCCAAGCACAAAACGTAGTTGTTACAGACGACACGCTAACAGTCGATCTATCCGATGGTCGTACTATTTCTGTTCCTTTAGCTTGGTATCCTCGGCTATTGCATAGCACACCAAACGATCGCAATAATTGGCGATTTATTGGTGAGAATGAGGGAATGCACTGGCCAGATATTGACGAAGACATTAGCATCAAAAATATCATTCTCGGTAAACCATCTGGAGAAAGTCAGAAGTCATTTCAGCGGTGGTTAGACGAACGCGGGCAGATAGTCTAATAACAAATCTGGCTTAAACATAAACACCTTTCTTAGGAATGAGAATTAAATAACTTCCACAAGTTTGTGGGATGGGCGTCCCGCCCGTCCAAAAAGGACGGGCGGG
>NZ_JAUBQW010000229.1:0-4638 GCF_036701485.1 Microcoleus sp. Pol11C3
TCTATTTTCAGCGCGGCTTCTTGGCTCTATCCTTTATGCAGCAAGCATTATAGGTACGTTGTCACCCGCTAAGGCCTACTGGATACCTGGGAACCACGACAACATCCCAGTTATGGCAGAAATCTTAAATCAGTCGCCCCTTTCCCCAGAAAAATCATGGATGCTAGGAAACTGGCAATTTCTATTACTTTCGAGTGTGGAAGCCGGATGCGACGGCGGGCGGCTTTCCCCAGAAAGCTTGCATTGGCTCGACTCTCAACTGCAACAAACGGGCGATCGACCTGTTATGATTGCCTTGCACCATCATCCTTTGCCGATCGACTCTGAAATAATGGATGGAATGATGCTGCACAATGCCGATGAATTTTTCGCAATTGTCGATCGATATCCTCAAATTAAAATCGTTCTTTGTGGCCACATTCACCAAGAATTTCAACAACACCGGGGCTCAGTTACCTACTTGGGGACACCCAGCACCTGCATCCAACTTTTACCCAAAAGCCATCCGATTATCCTTGACGAAATCCCGCCGGGATTTAGATTGCTTGAATTGGCGATCGACGGTACTTGGAATACAAAAATTGAGCGAGTTGTCGCACCATCGCCACAAGATTAAATTTTTTCTGTTTGCTTAAAATAATTAGTATCAAACTCACATTCTGTTGTCAATACATCAACAGATAGATTGTTTTGACCAACCCCATCTATTATGATATTTATAGACCATAGATTGCAGGCATAGCTAGAGTGATCAGCAACGAACAAAAAAATAGATATCTAGCAACTTTACAAAATAGGAAAAACTAAATATATGTCTGAAGTCAATGGGGTCATGATGCAGTATTTTCACTGGTACAATTCCGACGACGGCAGCCTGTGGAATCAGCTAGCGGAATCTGCAAAAGATTTAGCAAAAATTGGCGTTACATCTCTTTGGTTGCCACCCGCTTATAAAGGAACCGGCGGCGGTATGGATGTCGGCTATGGCGTCTACGACTTATTCGATTTAGGCGAATTCGACCAAAAAGGGTCGGTACGCACTAAATACGGCACAAAAGATGAGTATTTGCGTGCGATTAAAGCTGCCCAAGATGCAGGAATTCGGATTTATGCCGATGTTGTCTTCAACCACAAATTAGGTGCAGATGGAGAAGAAGAAGCCGAAGCCACACCCTTCAATCCCGACAACCGGAATGACACCGTAGGCGAATATCAAAAAATCAAGGCTTGGACGCATTTTACTTTCCCAGGTCGCGATAAAAAATATTCCAGCATGGAATGGCATTGGTGGCATTTTGACGCCATTGATTACAACGTTTACAACACAGAAACCCATGCCATTTACCTACTGAAAGGTAAAGAATTCGATGGAGGAGTAGACTTAGAAAAAGGTAATTTTGACTACCTCATGGGTTGCGACTTAGATATGGACAACCCAGAAGTCACCGGCGAATTAAAATACTGGGGTGAGTGGTATGTCGATACAACAAACGTTGACGGCTTTCGCTTCGATGCCGTCAAACACGTTAAAGCAGAATTTTTCCAAGAATGGTTGGAACACGTCCGCCACTATGCCCAACGCGACCTATTTGCCGTCGGCGAATATTGGTCTTACGAAGTGGAAGCTTTGCACTACTTCATCCAAGCAACGGAGGGTAAAGTCTCCTTATTTGACGCGCCCCTCCACTACAACTTCTACGCTGCTAGCAAGGCCGGCAATAGCTACGACTTACGAACAATTTTCGATAACACCCTGGTTAAAGACCAACCAACCCTTGCCGTTACTTTGGTTGACAACCACGATTCGCAACCCTTGCAATCCCTAGAATCAGTTGTCGAGGCTTGGTTTAAACCCCTTGCCTACGCTTTAATCCTGCTGCGCCGCGAGGGATATCCGTGCATTTTTTACCCGGATTATTACGGCGCTAACTATAAGGACACAGCAAATGATGGCAATGAATACGAAATTTGGTTAGATAAGCATCAATTTATTCTCGATAAATTCTTGTTCGCGCGCCAAACTTATTCCTACGGCAATCAGTACGATTACTTCGACCACGCCAATACCATTGGCTGGACGCGACTCGGAAATGAAGAACATCCGGGCGGGATGGCTGTGGTACTCAGCAATGGAGGCGATGGCACCAAGTTTATGGAAGTCGGACAGCCAAATCGAACTTATATTGATATCACCGAACACATCCAAGAACCAATCACAACTAATGATGATGGTTGGGCTGATTTTAGGTGTAACGCCGGTTCAGTTTCGGTCTGGGTGCCGCAGCCGTAACAACTGCGTTAAAATTGACGTACTCCTCTGCCTAAAGTAGGGTGTGCAGTGCACACCTTACCGCTATAATTAGTACCTTAAACCACTTTTAACTTTCATGATTTTGATGACGGAAACTTGTTTGTAGTGAGGACTAAAGTCCTGTCTATAGTATTATTTTTATGCTATGCGATCGCCCAACAAAATATTTATATAAAAAAATATGAAACTTTCAGAAAAAGTTGCAGTTATTACCGGCGGTGGGTCGGGAATTGGTCATGCAGCAGCAATTTTAATGGCTAAGGAAGGCGCAAAAGTTGCTATTATCGATCGCATTTTGGAAACGGGGCAAGAAACCGTCCGCCAGTTGGTCAATGAAGGAGGCTGTGGGCTGGCTATTGCCGCAGATGTTGGGGATTCTCAACAAATGCAACAGGCATTTCAAACAATTGTTGACGAATATCAAAGAATTGATATTGTGTTTGCAAATGCTGGTATTAACGGTGTATGGTCGCCGATAGAGGAGATAGAACCCGATGAGTGGGATCGGACAATTAACACTAACCTCAGAGGAACATTTTTGACTGTTAAGTATGCTGTTCCTCATCTGAAAAAACAAGGAGGTTCGATTGTCATTACATCATCAATTAATGGCACCAGAAGTTTCAGGAAAGTTGGTGCCACGGCCTACGCTTGTTCAAAAGCTGCCCAAGTAGCCTTTGCAAAAATGCTGGCGCTAGAACTCGCAGCCTGCCAAATTAGAGTCAATGTGATCTGTCCGGGCGGGGTGCTGACTGCCATTGAGGAAAGCACAGTTAAGCGCCATCTCGATCGCATTCCTGTCGAGCCTGATTCCATTCAAGACATGATTCCTTTGACGGAGAATACGGCCGGTTCTAGCGAAGAAGTCGCCCAATTAGTGTTATTTCTGGTATCACATTCCTCTAGCTTCATCACAGGTACTGAAGTCTGGATTGATGGTGGCGGTTCTTTGATTTAACATCTGATGTGCTCTCTCGACAAATAAGTGACGTAAACGCCTTAAATTTAATAAATATTCCCAATTCTCCAGTGTTTGACAGCAGTTTGCAATGTCTGCGGTAGCCACTTATCGTACTGAGGATAAACAGGCAAACGCTGCACGAGTTGCCATCCCGATGCTGCTAAAATTTCTCTTAAAGTTTGGTGTTGCAGGTGAGGATAATCGGGATTAACTTCATCCCGCGGCCCAATTCCTCCTAAATCTCTAGCACCAGCTTCTAAACAAGCAAGCAATATGTCTGGCTGTGCAACTAAATTTGGGGGAATTTGCAACCTGATTTCAGATGGTAAAATGCTGCGGGCGATCGCAATTACTTCGGGCATTTTTGTAGCATCAAAAACTTCACCGTGACAACTTTGCTGATTTCCCGGACTGTGGGGCTGCAGGATAACTTCTTGAATGTGATTGTAACGCGAATGAATGCGGGCGATCGCTTCTAATGTCTCCACCCAATCGGCCTCACTTTCCCCAATTCCCAGCAGCAAACCAGTTGTGAACGGAATCTTTAATTCCCCAGCCCATTCTAACTGTTGCAGCCGCAGTGCCGGCACTTTACTCGGTGCGTGTTGGTGAACCGTTTGTAACAAATGTGGGGCAAGTTGTTCTAGCATCAGCCCCATCGATACATTTACCTCTTTTAACAGTCCCATCTCCTCAAAGCTGAGCGGCCCCACATTAGTATGCGGCAAAAACCCCAGAGCAAGCGCCAGTTCGCACAAATCGTAAATCCGCTGCAACCAAGCTTTTCGCCGTTGACTGTGAGGATGTACCTCGCCGCTGAGGATGAGAATTTCAATTACACCTTGAGTTTGCAGCAAGTTGAGCTGTTTTTTGGCTTCTGCGAGTGTTAGCCAAGGACTTTGCAGCGGTTCTGCCCGAAAATTGCAATAGGTGCAGCGGTTAAAACACTCGTAAGTGGGAACCAGGGTATAAGCAGGGCTGTAGGTGACGGTGCGCGACATTCCTTGGGATTTTTATCGATCGGACTTGAGCAACAACATATATCTGTTAATGCGAGTTTTGCGGTTGGCGATCGCAACCCTTCATCTATCTTAACACTGACGCAAGTCCGGAATCTCGTTGCCCAGGTAGATTATGAGTATTCTTCATGTGTGGGCGATCGTCCAAAACTTCCGCATTCAGCTTTTAAAATCCTTATACAGCAAACCTTCTGGCTTTTAAAAAGCATAATTTATGACACCTATAAGAAAAACTGTGCTTAGAAGGCCTTTACAAAGTGAAATAAAAGGTTTATGTTTATTTACATGGCGGAACACAAAGCCGTCACGAACATTGAAAACCAAATAAAGCAATCATAAACAAATGA
>NZ_JAUBQW010000009.1:0-81511 GCF_036701485.1 Microcoleus sp. Pol11C3
TTTAAGTGGGCTTTTAGCTGTTGTTGGTCTGATGGTGTCATTTTATTTACCTCATCTTTATTTGACGATTTTACTAGCTTTTTCATTTTAACTCTTTTGTGACACATTCGCAAAAGTGAGATGCACCCTGGTCAATTAAGTATTGTCAAGAAGAAACAAAATATTTGATTTCTTCTCTATCTGGACTCTATCCGAAAGCTAAATGTATCAATAACTACTACACGATGAGATTGCCATCTCATCGAATCAATCAGATTCCCATTGCTCAAAAACTGGGAATTACTATCCCTCCAACACTTGTAACTAATTCATACGAAGCAGCTTGCAAATTTGTGGCACAACACGGAAAGTGCATTGTTAAATCGATGCGTTACTCGGGATTCTTAAATGATGAAAAACAGTAGGTTTGCTATACTCGTTCCATTGATGTCGAAACACTTGAAGCATTTCGAGACAGTATTCGATTGGCACCCGTCTTTATTCAAAAACGCAGTCAAAAAAAGCAGAATATCGCGTTACATTAATTGGCAAGCAAAGTTTTGTTTGCCGCATTGATGCCGAACATACCAAGGATTCAGACGTGACCTTAGATTGGCGCGTCACTGAACCAGACAAACTCGTTCACGTTCCCGACAAGCTGCCGATGGATTACCTCAACAAACTTCATCAAATGCTTGACGAGTTGGGTTTAAATTTTGGTGCATTCGATATCATTCGCGACGAGGACGACAGGATTAAGCTTGCACATAGGCGGTATGTGGAAAAGATGGTGACCCAATAGCTGGATATCTCTCTCAAAAGGACACCGCGCGGGTATAAGTTGGCACAACCACCGAGCTACTTGCGGATCTCCAACTGTAATGTTATCAAGCCACTGGCGCAGTTGTTGGACGAGCCGATCGCAAAAAGTTAAGTCTGGGCACTGATTTCCCGGGAAAATACTTATAGTCAAGTTCATGATTGATCTCAGTAATCATTACTAACAAAAACTGATGAATCACTCGACTTAATCCTCAACGAAACCCACTGTTGCTCCGGTGACCTGAATAAGTTTTATGGGTGACACTCACAGTCGCAAAATGTGATGCGAAGAGCTAGCATTGGTGATTTAAAACTCACTAAAGTGTGAGACAGATCACCCCATCAGTTCCCTCCAGAATGTATATTTAGATAGATGGCAAGAAAATAAGACAGAATAAGTGGCAGCCCTCCCTCGCAGATCGCCTCTCCCATCATCTGCGATCTACTACTCTGTATACTTACTAATATAAGGTTTCAGGCAATGATTAAACAAAAACATAAATATGCCGACCTTGCTCAACTCCCCCACACAGATACCGTGCTCCAAAAACTGCCTCTAGAAGTTAAAGAATGGGCCCAAAGCTTGCCTTGGAACCAACGGCGCTATGTATTGTCCCTCTGCTACATATTGTGTGCATCTACTCCCGACTTGCAAGCAGAATTTTTAGATGATTATACAGCCGACGGTTTAGTCTCAAAAATGTTTGAAGATGTAGATACTCTACACCGAGTCAAAGAGTATTTAATCAGATTTCGAGTCAAAAAACAATTAAACGAATCAGATTTAAGAAGCTACATCAAACAATTTTATATCCACTCTGCTCAACAATCCCGCCGAGAAACTGACCAATATTTAGAATCTGCACTCCGCTTCGTCTTGAATACAGAAGAACGCAATAATGTTTTTAACTACATTTTGGGCTTTGAATTTATTAAAATTGTGTTTCAAATGAGCTGGTTGCAACACGAAAGATTAGCGAGACTGCAAAAAAATCAGTCCCAGTTTATTGAAACCTATATTAAGCCGATTCAACACGCACACAGAATTAATGGCATAATTCTACCGAAAGATGAGAGAATTTTTTTTGCCAGACGCACCTATTACGTTCAACTACCTAACATTTCCTACAGAAAGCTCATTGAGTTAGTCATGGCAACTTTTACTACAGAAATGGTGAGTAATTGCGGATTTTCTATCAGCCGCCACTCTCAAGCTCTGCGTTTTGACTGCGATTACATTTATGATCCAGAACCAGAAGAAGAAAGATTTCCTACTGACTTGCAATTTATTCATTGACGTGACGCAGTAATGTGTACCATACGTTGCTTTTTTCTCTTTACTTTTAGTTTGGCGTTGGGTACAGGAGAGTTTTTGAAACATGGGACTTGTAGTCGGTAAGTTAAAACCGAATTTTTCAGCCTGATTTGATATAAAATAGGATGGCTGTATCAATTAACCTTCCGCTTGCATTTCTTCAATTTCAAACCAGCTAACTATCACTCCCGCGAGCGGAATAGCCAGAAATATGCCTAAAAGTCCTGCCGCTCTCGCGCCTACTAACAGTGCAAAAAACACCACTACCGGATTGAGGTTAAGGGAATTTTGCATGAGTCTCGGATTAATAAAGTTGTCTCGAATTTGCTGCAAAACAATGCAAGCTGCCAATACTTTTAAAGCTAGCCACACATTTTGAGACAATACAATAAAACACACTAAGCTAATTCCCAGCGTCGCTCCGATCCCCGGAACTAAATCAAACAATCCGACAATAAATGCTAAAACTAAAGGAAATCTCACATCTAACAGCAGGAAAATTACAAAGCTTGCTGTTGTCAAAAATAACATTAACAGAATTTGTGCCTGAAAAAATCCTAAAAAGTTTCGCTCTATTGTTAAACTTAAACGTCTATGCAGGTGGCGAGGTATAAATTTGAGAACCAACAGCCACAGCCTCTCTCCATCAAGTAACATGAAAGAAGCCACCACCATAATTAATATTAAATTCACTAAATTAGTTAAAAGTACTTGTAAAAAAGCAAGACTCGAAACAACTCCAGCCAAAGCTTGATTTCGCAGTTGTTCCTCAATAACTCGCAGGTTAACTTGCAGGTTTCTCGCCCGCAGGAATGCTTCGATGCGCTCGGACAGAGGCCCCAGAGCATTCACAAATTCAGTCATGCTGTCAATTAATTGCTGTCCTTGAGATAAAAGAGTGACGCCTACAGTGACGGTGAGACAGCCCAAAACAAAAATGGTGAGCAAGACAACGAAGGCGACAGCTAAACTTCGCGGTAAAAATCTTTGGAGAGTTCGCACCGGATAGTTGAGCAAAAAAGCTACGAGTGCAGCAATGGTGAAAACCGCAACTGCTGTTTCAAAGTAAGCTAAAAGTTGCAGTCCAGCCCAACCAGAAGCAAATAAAAGCAAAAACCGGACTAAGGCTAAATTGCTTAGCATATTCCAAAAATTGGGAGGGGTTCTTTCTTGCTCTTTCACAGGGATTTTTAGGGGTTAATATTATAGCTCAAAAATATTGCAGAGCCTTCTTTTAGAATCCCACCCAAGATATATCTGCGGCTATCCTCCTCTAGGCAGAAAACAGATGTCGAACTGAGGCAGGAGTGGGTTCTATTCACCATAAGTTCGATCGTCACGAATGCCCTATGAAACACGCTCGCGATCGAACAAACAGCCTTTTTGAGTCTAAAACCGCCTTGGAAACTCTTTGCGAGGGAAGTATTTGTCGCTGCCGACCCGCAACCAACTAACACACAAACGCTCAAACTTGCCGGCGCCGAAAAATCGGGTTTCAGTGCCAGTCGCGAAAAATTTCAACTCTGCCTTGTGGAAGATAGTATGAACAGGTCAATTTTTGGGATACTTGAAACTAGCACTCAACTTAGCTGAGGAATAAACGTGCTGCTATCAAAAGGCTTTGAAGTAGAAATGTATACCGGCACTCCCGAAGGTGAGGTTGTTGGCCTCTCCGATCGCATAGTTGCCGATCTAGAGGGATTTGTCCGGGAGCCTGATAGCCGTAATGTGGAGTACACGACCGCCCCGCTGTGCAGCTACGATCGCCTGTTGTGTGCCTTAGTCAAGCCACGAGTCCGGCTGCGCGAGTATTTAAAACAATTGGGCGACTATACCTTGCTGCCGGGAAGTACCTTGTCTCTCGGAGGGAGCGATCGATTTTACCGATCCGATCCCAACAACCCCTACCACACCTACATCGAGCAAACCTACGGCACCAAAGTCGTCACCGCCAGCATTCACATCAACATCGGCATCTCCCAACCAGAAATGCTGATGCGGGCCATCCGCCTTGCCCGCGTCGAAGCACCGCTATACCTTGCCTTGAGCGCCTCTTCCCCCTTCCTCGACGGCGAAGTAACGGGCTATCATTCCACTCGGTGGGGTTTGTTTCCCAAAACTCCAGCCATCGTCCCCCTGTTTGAGAGTCACAAGCATTACATTCAGTGGACTGAAGAACAGTTAGAACTCGGCACCATGCAAAATGTCCGCCATTTGTGGTCTGCCGTGCGCCCAAATGGCGATCGTCGCCCCTACTGTCTCAACCGCCTCGAACTGAGAATTTGCGACCTCGAAGTCAATCCTCTGGCTTTGTTAGCCATCACTGCCTTACTAGAAGCTCGCATTTGGCAGATGATGGAAGACCCCAGCTTAGACCCCTTAGAACTCAGTACCTTACCGGCGGCCACCCGCAACGAAGACTTAGTTGCCCTCACCGACGCCAACGAAATTGCTGCATCCCGGCAAAGTTTGGATGCCGAACTCACCCACTGGCAAGACGGCAGAACTATTCTGGCACGGGATTGGATTGAGGAAATTTACCGAGAAGTGTGGCCTATAGCCAAAAAACGCGGCTTTAGCTGCTTTCTCTCGCCACTCAAAAAGATTCTCCGGGAAGGCAACACGGCCCAGCAGTGGTTGAAGCTACACGAGGGCGGTTCGGACACCCGCAGTATTATTCTGCAAGGGATTAATGGCATGGCGCACCAAGAATGGGAGCTAGAAGACAACTTGTGCGCCCAGTTAGTTGCCTGAAGTACCCGCCGTTATTATAACGGGGGCTTTCACTAGCCCCCTGAGTATGCGTACTCAGCCAATAATAAAAATAGCCGGAACCTCCCGCGAAAAATTTGCAGAGCGCCGCCCTTAAAACAAATCAGAATATTTAATCAATGGAGCTCGACAAAGGTTATAAATAAAAGCTATAAGGTATATCTACCTGTGGGTAGTTTTATAAATTTCCCAATAGCTGTATTCTTCGCTTTTAATTAGCTTCATGCCCCAACTTGTCTTGATTCACCCGCAAATCCCCCCGAATACTGGCAATATCGCCCGCACTTGCGCTGCCACAGGCACTGAACTGCATTTAGTGGGCCCGCTGGGGTTTGAAATTAGCGATCGCTACCTGAAACGGGCCGGCTTAGATTACTGGCCCTACGTCAATCTCCACTGCCACGAAGACTTAGCGGCTTTTCAGGCTTGTCGGCAGCAGCGCGGGGGACGATCGATCGGATTCAGCACTGGGGGGCGATGCAATTACGCGCAATTCCAATTTCAGCCCAGCGACTGGCTGATGTTTGGCTCGGAAACTGTAGGCATTCCCCAATTCGTCTTGGATGCCTGCGACGCCACAGTTTTTATTCCGATGAGCCAGCCTGGAGTCAGGAGTTTGAACCTCTCCGTCAGCGCCGCTGTGGGTTTATTTGAGGCTAAACGACAGTTGGGCGAGCTGGGATAAATCATTATCAACACATAAATATATAGATATTTAATAGCTACCGGAGGTGGCAAAATCTCCATTTTAATATAAGAAATTTGTATCAAAGGGGTAAAAATCTAGATAGCCGACATTAATATATTTTATTCATTCAAAAACAGATTGTTATCAGCAACACCAAATTACTCACAAGATGATTCAGCAACAAAAACCGAGGATTTTAGAGATTTAGGGCGTGAGCGAGCACCAGCTTGGGTCTGAACACTATATCTAGTAAATATACGGTTGTAGGCTGTCCGGAAATTAGCATAAAGTCAGATAATAGGTAAGAGTTCAGAACCTTACCGGAACGAATATTTTATGTATTCGTTCCAGCTATTACGGTGTAAGGCTTGTGGGGTTAATTGCAGCAGGTTTGACCGAGAATTTTAAAATTTCTGACGGTTTGAGCTTGTCTAAATTAAAAAAGCAAGGTAATCTGGCCTAAGCATGATAGCTGTCAACAATCAGAATATTTTTGCTTGTTGATTTAAACTCAGCGTCATGCGATCCCCTTGAGTGTTTCCAAGGACAGTTAGCGCTTCTCAGTAGGAGGTCGTTTTTTTGAAACGAACATATCCCCAAATTAAGCCTGTTCAGGCTAGTGAAATCGACAGAGACGGTTCTGCGGAACCATCCAAACAGACAACGCTCAGCACAGGCAGAGTTCGCTCTCTCGCCACGCTCGGGCTGGCAATATCGGTAGGTGCTTCTGGCATCCTGCTACCGAGAAATGGAGACAGCGCTCGCGCGTCTGAACTCGCACCGACATCTGAATCCACCGCTGAAGTACAGCCATTCTCGGCCAACGGGCCTGCTACCTCGGCACAAGTTGACGGTTCCAGGGCCGAACAGCCCGGATCACCTTCTGACCCGGTGGCGGTGAATGTGCAGCAGGGGCAAAGCCTTTGGGAGCTTTCTCGGGACTATGAAGTTGAACCGTTGGCACTAGCAACTGCCAACGACATTAAACCCGATACCCTACTCCAAGTTGGTCAAGAACTGACAATTCCTCTGGCTCCGGGAGCCGCGCCACAACAGAACGCCGCCGATACCGCCGTGGCATCGCTAGAGCGCGCAGCGGCGGTCAATCCCGAAGAAAAGTTAAATCTGACTGGCTCCGAGCCGTTGGATAGTGCTGCCCTGACAGCGCAGCCATCAACCGCAGCGACCCCGCTGGTCACGACGGTACCGGAACAAAGTTCGATCGACATCCCGAATGCAGACGGGGCGATCGACAGTTTGAAAAAACAGGAAAACCGCACCACAGAATCTGGTCGGGCCCTGTTAGGGTATGAAGGGGGAGCAAATTTATCTACACCTGCGGCATCTTTGCCGGAGTCAGCACCGACGCTGACATCCCCCGGATCTGCAACTGAGACAACTATTCCTGACCTCAAGGCCACACCTGTAATTCCCAATTCCGGGGTCGGTCAAGCAGCATCGCCCGATCGAGCATTCGAGTCAATTGAACAGTCTTTGGCAACACCCAGTTTGCCCTCGGCTGTGGTAGTCCCCCCTGCGGGAAGTACCGCCGCGCCGGCTGAGGCTCTCTACAGCGTGCGTTCGGGAGATACGGTAGATGCGATCGCCAAAGGTCACGGCGTATCGCCCAAAGATCTGATCTCCGTCAACAAGCTCGGCAACCCCAACTTGCTGAATGTCAATCAACGGCTCAAAATTCCCCAAGTTGGGTTTAAAAATCCAGGGGTGCAGGCGGCAGCCTCTTATTCTGCCTCCAACTCTACATCTGTCTGGGCGGCGAGTTCGGTTCCCGCATCTTTGAACCCCAGCTCGTCTACCTCGGAAATAGCCGGTGCTGGCGTTGCAGCTCCCGCGCCCACAGTGCCTGTTGTCTCACCCCTGGAGAACCTGGAAGGTCTGAACAATATTTCAGCGCCGATGGTTCCCCAAATTAACAGCATTCCGCTGACTCAAGTTTCCCAAACCATTAGCGATCCACGGAAGCTGGAGCTTCAAGGCGAACCAACATTTACAGGTGCAGTTGACACCAGTGCCCTGCCTGGGCCAGCCAGTGCCAATGCTACTACCGCCATCGCTACGGGAGCATACCCGCAGCAGATCAGCTTCGTGGCAAATACTAGCGCTCAGGGTTCAAATGCCGATCCAACTAGCGCTTTACCAGAGTCGAATTCGGAGACTCTCCCCACCGCAGAAGCTCTCAACCCTTATTCAGAACGCTTGAGAGCAGAAGTGGTCAGGCTGCGAGAGGAATATCGTGCGTCGCGCAGTTCGATCGGCGCCAATGCGGTGTCCCTGACTCCAACTGACGGGCCCTCGGTCAACCCGTCTGAGGATAGGCCAAGTGTCAATCCATATCTCTACACCCCCGACTATACGGAGGCGGTGCAGAATGAAATCAGCAGACCGCCATCGAGAGCCTGGTCTGAGCAGGTTCAGAAACAGCAGCAAGAGCGTTTAGACCCCGCTCGCGCAGCGGAACTACAACCGATCAACCTGACACCGACCTCTGCTCAGCAGGGGCCTGTGGTAGCAACTGCTCCTTTGGGAGCCGACGGTTACGATCCCCTAAGCAACCCGTCTTTGGGACGCATGGTTTCTCCGGAACTGCCTCCGCTTTCGGGCGCTGATACTTATCTGCCTAACGGCAAACAACAGTCGGCTAACGGGTTTATTTGGCCGTCTAAGGGCGTTCTCACTTCTGGCTACGGTTGGCGCTGGGGACGGATGCACAAGGGAATTGATATTGCAGGGCCGATCGGCACGCCAGTTGTGGCAGCCTCTGACGGGGTGGTTACCTATGCTGAGTGGAACGACGGCGGCTACGGCAATCTGGTGGAAATCACCCATCCAGACGGCACTGAGACTCTCTATGCCCACAACAGCCGGATTTTGGTGCAAAAGGGTCAGAAAGTCGCTCAAGGGGAACAGATTTCCGAAATGGGCAGCACGGGCTTTAGTACCGGGCCACACTTGCACTTTGAAGTCCATCCCGCCGGACAGGGTGCTATCAATCCAATGGCTTTTCTGCCAGACGATGCGTCCAGCGCTTCTCGGTAACGACTGGTCGGAAGTTATGGGTTTTGAATGATTACCAAAACTCATAACTTTTACTAGAAGTTATTAGAAATTCAGTTGTTTAAAAAGAAGACATAGCTCGCCCTACCGTGCTATGATAGTAAATCGTGAAGTAGATTTGGCTCAGTGGCGCAGTGGTTAGCGCAGGGGACTCATAAGCCCAAGGTCGCAGGTTCAAATCCCGCCTGAGCCATGATTTAATTAAAAAAACCGCGCTCTCAAATTTGAGAGCGTCTTTTTTTGATTGATCGAGAAGATACTTGTAGTCGTTATGAGTATGATATATTTGTAACAGTTCGTAAAAAAGGAAACAAAATCTATGACCAGTGAATGCCTCCGGGTTGGTCAAGCTGCACCTGATTTCGCAGCAACAGCCGTAGTGGATCAGGAATTCAAGACAGTTAAACTGTCCGACTATAAAGGAAAAAAGTATGTAGTCCTGTTCTTCTACCCCTTGGACTTCACCTTTGTGTGCCCGACTGAGATTACAGCATTTAGCGATCGCTTCGAGGACTTCAAGAAAATCGATACCGAAATCCTCGGCGTATCCGTTGACAGCGAATTCTCTCACCTCGCTTGGATACAAACAGACCGCAAATCAGGCGGTGTCGGCGACCTTAACTATCCCTTAGTTGCTGACCTCAAAAAAACAATTAGTTCTGACTACAACGTCCTCGACCCAGAAGCAGGCATTGCCCTCAGAGGTCTGTTCATCATCGACAAAGAAGGCATCATCCAACACTCTACTATCAACAATCTTGCCTTCGGCCGCAACGTGGACGAAACTCTCCGCACTCTGCAAGCTATCCAACACGTCCAGTCTCACCCCGATGAAGTTTGTCCCGCCGGCTGGCAGCCCGGTGACAAGACCATGACTCCCGATCCTGTCAAGTCTAAGGTATTCTTTGCTGCGGTTTAAGCAGATTATATTTGTATGGACACGGCGCTGCCGTGTCCGTACCCGCAGAGGCATTTATTTAACCGGATTTTTAATTACCAATTAGCAATTAGCCATTACCCAATTAGGAAATATGCTGACTTCTACTAATTTTAGCGGCTTGTTAAATCAGCGGTTTTTCCAAAATTTATTGCCTGTTCCGGCGACTAATGTTCTGAACATGGGACAGAGGACGCCAGATTTTGAATTGCCGGATATTAATAATGGCAAATTGGTGCGACTGTCGAATTATCGGGGCGATAAGCCGGTAGTTCTGGCTTTTACGCGGATTTTTACTGAAAAACAATATTGCCCTTTCTGTTTTCCTCACATTAAAGCTTTGAATGAAAACTGGGAAAAATTTGCCGATCGCAATATAGAATTATTGATGGTTGCCAGTACCGACGATCGCCAAAGCCAAATTGTGGTTAGAGATTTAGGATTGAAAATGCCTCTGCTGTCTGATCCAGGCTGTCAAGTTTTTCGGGCTTATCAAGTCGGTCAGGCTTTAGGTGCTCCTTTGCCCGCTCAGTTTGTTTTGGATACAGATGGAAAACTCCTCTTCAAACATTTGTTTTCTTTCATAGACCACAATGCTAGTGTGGACACTTTGTTGAAATATGTTGATCGGTAAGGACACCGCTGCTGTGTCCTAATTTGGAGTTTTTAGCCGCTGATGCACGCTGGTGTAGGCCCATCAGCGGGATTTTTTCATAAATTGACACTGGCTGCTACAGCTCTTTAGTCATAAATACTTATTGTGCCAATTTAGATGGCTGAATGTTGCCATCTTCGATCGACATTAATCTAGGCTATAGCTTAAAGGTACTGAGTACAAGTTTAAGCCAATGTCGTCTCCCAAAGATCGATCGAGCAAAATTGAATTGAGCGTCTTAGGGTCGCATCCTGAGTTGTTGACAGGTTTAGATGCGTGGCTGCGGCTAGGTTTACTTTCGCCCGCTGAGGTTGAGGAATTGTGCCGACAGTATTTAGTCTGCCCACTCAGAGATCCCGCTGTAGACCTTTCTGAAATAGAGAACCAGCCAGCTCCTATTGGCGAGCCAAAAGTACCTGCCTTATCAACGCCTCAAGCATTACGTAGCAGCAGAGAAAGCGTTGCTACGCCCACAGAAACTACTCAAACCCCTAATTTTATAGCTCAAATTTTGCACTCGCTAATGGCAGAAATTAGCGTGGTGTGGCTGTTGTTTTTAGGAGTGTTCATGGT
Organism: Microcoleus sp. Pol11C3; assembly: GCF_036701485.1. Lineage (NCBI taxonomy): Bacteria > Bacillati > Cyanobacteriota > Cyanophyceae > Oscillatoriales > Microcoleaceae > Microcoleus > Microcoleus sp. Pol11C3. The sequence continues at coordinate 10,817 of NZ_JAUBQW010000009.1, forward strand.
AGTTGTCTCCTCTGGAGTCTTAGCTGCCAGTCAGTGGGAAAGATTTCCTGCCGCCGGACAATATGGAGTTTTATTAGCTTATACTTTAACCTTTTGGGCGATTAGCAGTTGGGCAAACAGACAGCATAACTTGCACTTGACTGCTCAAACTTTGCAAGAAGTGACGCTGTTGCTAGTGCCGATCAATTTTTGGGCAATGGATACTTTTGGATTGTGGCGGTATCCTTGGGATTGGGCGGTAGCAATCGCAGCGGCACTTATTTTGACTTGGATAACTGCCCGGATTATAAAAGATCAATATCAAAGCTTTTCAGGAAAAAACATCACTCGGTCGATCGCCCTAAATCACTTGGGATTGAGTTATTTGCACTGGGGGTGGGCATTTGGAGGCTTTTCCCTGGCTGCGGTTTATTTGGGTACAGTGGGAACTGCTGCTGCTACAGTTTATCAAGTTCAGCAACAACGATTGCAATCTCTCCAACGCGGAGGAAATACTGAAACATTCCCCGCTGCTTTCAGTTTGAGCAGAGATTTTCTGACTTACAAAAAAGCGGCTTTAGTAGCTTATTCGTTAGGGATTTTACTGGGCAGGGCGATATTTGTCAAGAATGTAAATATCGCTGAAATGGGTTTAGCTTTGGCGATTTGTGGCGTGCTTTTAGCATGGCTAGATTGGCAGCACCCCCTCGCATCTGAGACTCTTGAAAATAATATATCCGACCAGCCAAATCCCAGCAATTTTTTTAAATGGCAATTAGCGGGAATGGGTTTGGTGGGTTTGGGATATCTGGTTTGTTTTCGCGACATTCCGCTACAGGCGATCGCAGTTAGCGGATTGGCTGTTTGGTTTTTTTATAACCGTTTAGTGCGGTTTTGGCAAGAGTTTGATTTGCTAATGCTTGAGGCGGTGGGACTTCAGAGTATTTGGCTGTTTTGGCGAGTGCTTCCTTTAGGGATTAAAACACCATTTGTTGCATTTTTAACTCAGCTTACAAACTCTCAGCAAACTCCTTGGGCTTTTTGGGGTGTTCTGCTGTTGCCTTATTTAATTTTAATGGTAAGTGTGGCCCAATGGCTCTACCGCAAGCGAAAGTTTCAACTTGCCCGTTTTGGCGAAAACCTTGCTCTCGGTTTCGGGAGTGTTTTAACTGTTATTAGTTTTGTCAATCCGTTTTGGCAATCGCTCAATTTATTGGTATCTACTTTAACTTTAGGTTGGATCACTTGGAAATACGTAATTCCAGATAATTACCGCCGAGTTGCGAGGCCGGCTTATGCGGCTGAAAAACTGGGAAATCCGGCAATTTTGGTTCCCATAACTCACATTATTGGTTTAAGCGCGATCGCTTCGGCAATTGACTTATTTGTCCCAAACCTGACGCCCAATATTTGGTCGGCAATATTATTAATATTCATGGCTAGTGAATGGGTATTTTTTGTCTGGATGAAAGCAGCAAATTCCCGAGAAAACTCTGCCTTTTTACGCTGGCATCCTGCATGGTTTCAAAGTTCCTGGTATCTGGGATTAGTATTAGCAGGATTCAGCTTTATCTTGTTACAAAATTATTTAATTACGGGTACTGCCACTCATCGCCCTCAGTGGAGTTTGCTCTGGCTGGTGACTCCTTTGGCTTTGACTGGTGTTGCTAAATATACTGGGAGTCCTCACAAACAAGTTGCCAGTACCTTTAGTACGATCGCCTTAATATTTGCACAAGTTCTAATTTTTATTTTTCCGGGATATCGGTTAATTGGTCTGGGTTTTGCAGCCGGATTAATGTTGGTCAATACTTACTATTTAGTCGAGATACCAGCGGCTGCAATTGGAGTGGGGTTTGGCTTGAGTTTCGTAGCTGCGGTGATTTATCAATTAGGTTTTGTGTCGGGTTGGGATTGGGGAATTGCCGGGGCGATCGCTGTTTTGTCTCTGTGGTTGCTTCGCAGTATGATTGTTCGTTTTTCCAGCCGTTTACCTGAGCCTTCTCAATTAGCTCAAATTTACGATCGAGCTTTAGATGAGTGGGCAATCTTACTGGCAGGCTTACTGTTAACAACTATTACTTTTTATTCCTTTGAATTATACGCAGGCAGTAGCTTGAGTTCCCCGCCCTCTGCTGAAGTTTTGGCTGCTATTTTGGTGATAATGGCTGCGATTGTTTTCCGAAGTTTACGCCAACTTTCCATTCTGGGAATTTATGCCTTGGCTTGGAGTTTGGAGTTGTTGACAGCAGTTGGTTTGAGTTTTGTCGATCGCACTACGATTAATTTGGCAGTGGCTAATATCGCTCTCGGATTGTCTACGCAATTATTGGGCGATGTGTGGCGGCGTCGCCACCCCGATCCAACAATTTTACCTAGCATTCATTTTATACCTTTGGCTTACGGCGTATTGGGTTTAACTTTCCGATCGCACACTTTTGCGAATTGGACTGGTTTAACTGTGTTGGGTGCGTCTTTAATTGCGATCGGCATTGGTAGGCGGGAGTCAGAATTCAAACCTTTAGTTTATTTGGGATTAATTGGCGTGTCGGTTGCTGCTTACGAATCGCTACTATATCAACTTTTTCAAACACCGGGAGGAGCTTTGGGCGATGGCTTAATTGTCCTGGGCACTCTCGGCACAACTTTAACATATATCTATCGCATTTTATCTCCTTGGCTCAGCAATTATTTACATTTAACTAATGCAGAGTTAAAAATATTTGCTCACCTGCACTGGGTTTTGAGCAGTGTGCTGCTGATTTGGGCTTCTACCGATGATATTAAGTCCGGCCTAACTTTAGGATTAGTAACTGGTGCTTTATTAGTTCAATATGCTTTCTTGCAAGGGCGAAATAATCTCGATCGCCAATGGGCAGAAATTTGGATTTACTTGGGTTGGCTAGAAGCCTTTGGCATCCGGCTTTACTGGATAAATACACCTTTAGTTAAGTATATTTCCGGGCCGCTGGGGCCTTGGAAAGTTGCCCTCGCTTCTCTATTAGCCTATTTGATTTACATTTTGCCTTGGGACAACTGGGGCTGGTCAAAAAAACCTTGGCAGGTAATTGCTTGGCTGATTCCAATAGTTACTATTTTGGAAAGTCCAGCAAAGTTTTATCCGATTAGCTTGCTGATAGCTGCCACCTTCTATGTTTTCCTAGCTTGGGAAAGGCAGGAAGTCCGTTTTACCTATGTGAGTTTGGCGATAATTGACTGGATAATACTGCGGTGGTTCTGGCAAATAGGATTGACTCAGCCAGAGTTTTATGTTACTCCTTTAGGACTTTCTTTCCTTTACGTTGCTCAGTTCGATCGCACTCTCAAATTACCAGCCCAAAAACCGCTGCGCCACACTCTGCGAATGCTCGCAACTGCGCTGGTTTGTGGAATACCTCTTTTGACTGAGCAAAGCCACGGTTTAGTTGCGGGAGCTTTTAGTTTAGTGGCGATTGCAGCGGGTTTGGCGCTGCGAGTTCGGGCATTTTTGTTTGTGGGAACGGGAATTTTTTTAATCAATGTTTTCTATCAGTTGGTGGTTCTGATATTCGATTATCCGCTGATAAAATGGGCGATTGGTTTGGCTTTTGGGATTGTGTTTATCTGGATTGCTGCTACTTTTGAAACTCGGCGCGATCGCATTTCTGCTTTCGTGCAGCATTGGGTTGTGCAATTGCAATCTTGGGATTAGATTTATCGATAAGTTGCTTTTTTTTAACCAGTATTTTTTAATTAAAAACCCGGCTTCTTCGAGAAACCGGGTTTTTAATCAACAGTATTTACCCGTTGGTAGAGTGCATTAATGGCTCAATGCGAATTCGGGCAATTTCGGCTCAGATGAACCATCGGGCAAGACCTTAACCTGACCGTTTTCATCTACATCAACGATCGCCTTTTGGCCGTCTTTCAGCTTCCCAGACAGCATTTCCTCAGCCAGCACATCTTCCAACAACCGCATGATGGCGCGGCGCAAAGGTCGAGCACCGTAGCTGGGATTGTAGCCTTCTGTAACTAACAAATCCTTGAACTTGTCTGTCACCGACAAAGTAATACCCTGTTCGGTTAAGCGGCCGAAGACTTGCTGCAACATGATGTCTGCAATCTGCTTCACTTCTGGCTTGTTCAACTGACGGAAGACGATAATCTCATCCAAGCGGTTGATAAATTCGGGACGGAAGAACTGTTTCAATTCTTCGTTGACCAAGCTGCGAACGCGGTTGTATTGACCGTCTGCGGCACTTTCAGCAAACTCGAAACCGAGACCGCCACCACCTTTTTCAATCACTCGCGAACCGATGTTTGAGGTCATGATCAGTAGTGTATTCTTAAAGTCTACTGTCCGACCTTTAGCATCCGTCAAGCGGCCGTCTTCTAAGATTTGCAGCATCATGTTGAAGACATCCGGGTGAGCTTTTTCGATTTCGTCGAACAAGATGACTGTGTAAGGACGGCGCCGGACTGCTTCTGTGAGTTGGCCACCTTCGTCGTAGCCGACGTAACCCGGAGGCGAACCGATGAGTTTGGAAACGGTGTGGCGTTCCATGAATTCGGACATATCTAACCGAATCATGGCTTCTTCGGAACCGAAGAAATAAGTTGCCAGGGCTTTTGTAAGTTCCGTTTTGCCGACGCCGGTGGGCCCGGAAAAGATGAAACTGGCGATCGGGCGATTCGGATTTTTCAAACCTACCCGCGCGCGACGGATAGCCCTAGAAACCGCGCTGACAGCTTCTTCTTGACCGATCAAGCGCTGGTGCAAAGTATCTTCCATGTGCAGCAGCAATTCCGATTCGGATTCTGTCAGCTTGCTGACCGGTACTCCCGTCCAATTAGCCACGATGTGGGCGATGTCTTCTTCTGTGACGATGGGAGAAGTTTTGAGTTGGCTTTTGTTGATCGTAGCTTCGGCGATTTCGGCTTCAATTTCTAATTCGCGATCGCGCAATTTTCCAGCTTTGTCGAAGTCTTGCTCGCGCACTGCTGTATCTTTTTCTTTTGTTACTGCAGGCAGTTGCTTTTTGAGCTCTTTAACTTCGGGCGGGGTTTGTGAATTCATCACGCGGACGCGGGAACCTGCTTCGTCAATTAAGTCGATCGCCTTGTCTGGCAAAAACCGATCGTTAATGTACCTGTCTGACAGTGTAGCCGCTGCTTCTAAAGCTGCGTCGGAAATTGTCAGTCTGTGATGCTGTTCGTAAGCCGATCGCAACCCGTACAATATTTCTATTGTTTCAGCGACGCTCGGTTCACCGACTTTGATCGGTTGGAAGCGGCGTTCTAAGGCAGCGTCGCGCTCGATGTGCTTACGATATTCGTCCAAGGTAGTTGCGCCGACACACTGCAATTCGCCTCTGGCAAGGGCTGGTTTGAGCATATTGGAGGCGTCCATGCTGCCTTGAATTGCGCCTGCACCGACTAAGGTGTGAATTTCATCGATCACCAGAATGATGTTGCCGGCAGCGCGAATTTCGGCCATGATTTTCGTTAGCCGTTCCTCAAATTCGCCTCGGAACTTTGTACCAGCAATCAGCGAACCCATATCGAGGCTGATTACTTGTTTGTCTTCTAAAATTTCCGGGACGTTTCTATTAACAATCCGCTGGGCTAGGCCTTCAGCGAGGGCTGTTTTGCCGACTCCCGGTTCGCCTACTAACACTGGATTGTTCTTGGTGCGGCGCCCTAACACTTGGATCACGCGCTCGATTTCATTTTCGCGGCCCACCACGGGATCGAGTTTGCCTGCTGCTGCTAACTTGGTCAGGTTTGTGCCAAATTCTTCTAAAGTCGGGATTTTGCGATCGCCACTTTCTCCCCTACCTCCGGGTACCGCCGCGACTTCTCCCACGGCACGAATTACCTGCGTGCGGACTCTCTGGCGATCGATCCCCAAGTTTTGCAGCACCTTCCCCGCCACCCCTTCGTCATCTTGGATCAGCCCCAGCAGGATGTGCTCGGTGCCGATGTAATTGTGGCCTAACTGCCGCGCTTCGTTGAGCGCCGTCTCAAAAATGCGCTTGACGCGGGGCGTAAAAGGAATTTCCGGCGGGAGGAACCCAGAACCTCTACCGATGATATTTTCGATTTCATTGCGCGCCTCTTTCAAGTTAAGGCCCATATCCAGTAATACTTTTGCAGCGATGCCAGTGCCTTCGCCGACGAGTCCCAGGAGGATTTGCTCGGTGCCTACAAAATTGTGGCCGAGGCGCCGCGCTTCCTCTTGGGCTAGCATGATTGCTTTAATGGCTTGTTCTGTAAAGCGTTCAAACATATTGTTTCTATCCTACTGTCTTGGCGAGGGCTGTATCGCTGCTGGTGAGGAGCGATTTGGAACACTACACAAATTATAGATGTAAATTTTTGTGTATTTCCTTCTTTAACAATGTATCTTGCTAAAGGGGGAGAGACAGTGGGGAGACCCGAATAGTAGGGGTGTGGTTGCCGTCCGCTGTCGATCGGATATTAATTGAGAATAATAGTAGCAAAATGGCTTGATTGCATGAATACTATCATTTTATCTATAAATTATCTTCTTGTACGAGTAAATAAAGCTTGATTTTTGTTGCCCTAAGTACATGGTTGAATTAAGCATACAACAGTTGCCATGTCAAGACTTTTGACGGTTGACAGTGGTCGTGCCGTCAGCAAACAGCCAACAGTCAACAGCGAACAGCGACTAGAATCAGATATATTTTCAACTTTGAGCAGAACTCCATGCAATTTCTCTCGCAATACCAAATCAAGTCCACTCTCCACGAAGGTATCGAAACGATTATTTATCGAGGAAAAATCCCCACCCACCAGGATACAACCGTACTCAAAATTCTGAAAGCTGAATATCCTACCCTCGATGCAATTACCCGGATCAAGCACGAGTATCGCATTCGCCAACATTTAGATCATCCGGGCCTAGTTAAAGTCATTAGCCTAGAAACCTTTGACAACCGTCTCGGCTTGCTTTTAGAAGACTTTAATGGCGAATCTATCGATCGCCTCATGTCCAGACAAAAGCTCGAAGTCATCACCTGTTTGAGGTTTGCCGTCCAACTCATAAAAACCTTAGAATATATACACCTTCAAAAAATTATTCACAAAGATATTAAGCCGAGCAATATCATCATCAACAGCCAAACAGGAATTATTAAACTGACAGATTTCGGGATTGCTTCACGATTGTCCAAAGAAAATCCCCAAATTAATAATATTAACTCGATAGTCGGTACTTTTGCTTATATATCTCCCGAACAAACCGGGAGAATGAACCGCACCCTAGACTACCGCACCGACTTTTATTCTCTCGGGATTACCTTATATGAAATGCTGACAGGTCAATTACCATTTATGAGTAACGACCCGTTAGAGATAGTTTACAGTCACATAGCCTCTCAAGCAATTGTACCCCATCAAATTAATTCAGAGATTCCACCAGCTATCTCACAAATTGTGATGAAATTGATGGCAAAAAATGCCGAACATAGATATCAAACAGCAGGCGGATTGTTAGCCGATTTAGAAATTTGTTTAAATCAGTTAGAAACTACAGGCCAGATAGTCGGTTTTACCCCCGGAAACTTAGATATATTGAGTCAGTTGTTGATTCCTCAAAAGTTGTATGGTCGGGAAACACAAGTAAGCGAACTATTGGCAGCATTTGAACGTGTAGCTCATCCTTGCGAAGAAAATTCTTCCCCTTCCCAAATTGAACTGATCCTAGTGTCTGGTTATGCAGGTATAGGCAAATCGGCCGTAGTTAGCGAAATTCAAAAACCCATCACCAGACAGCGGGGTTATTTTATTTCAGGTAAATTTGACCAATTCAAGCGGAATATACCTTACGCATCTTTAATTCAAGCTTTTCAATCTTTGATCCAGCAGTTACTTGCCGAAAATAGCAAAAAATTACAAGATTGGCAACATCAGCTTTTAGCCGCATTAGGCGATGCCGGACAAGTAATTATTGACGTGATTCCCGAACTAGAATTGGTAATTGGCAAACAGCCTGCCGTTGCGGAACTTGCCCCCACAGAAGCACAAAACCGCTTTAACAGGCTCTTCAAAGAATTTATCCACGTATTCGCGCAAAAAGAGCATCCATTAGTCATATTTATCGATGACTTGCAGTGGTCAGATTCAGCGACCTTGAAATTAATGGAATTGCTAGCGACTGACCCCGATAGCAAATATTTACTATTAATTGGAGCCTATCGAGACCATGAAGTTAGCTCTACACATCCTTTAATGCAAACACTAGATCACCTTCAAAAAACGGGGATTATTTTCAACAATTTAGTGCTGGAACCTCTTTCTTTAGCCCAGGTGACTGAGTTAATTTCTGAGACATTGAATGACTCAGAAAGAATTCAACCTTTAGCGGAGTTAATTTGGAATAAAACGGGTGGGAATCCTTTTTTCTTGACGCAATTGCTCAACACTCTTTATCAAGAAAAACTTTTGAGATTTGACTTTACCCGGCTCCTGTCTCCCGGAAGAAGAGGGGAGTGGCAGTGGAACATTGAGGAGATTCACGCTATTGGCATCACAGATAAGAGTGTAGTTGAACTGGTAGCCAATCGGATTCAACAATTGCCAGAGACTACACAACAAGTTTTGAAATTGGCGGCTTGTGTTGGGGACAAATTCACTTTAGATGTTCTCTCTACTGTCAACGCAAAATCTCCATCCGTCACTGCGAATGAACTCTGGGATGCTTTGCAAGCGGGGTTAATACTTCCCTTGAATGAGAGTTACCTCATTCCTTTATTTTTAGATGGAGAAGCAGGAGCTAATTTAAATTTCGATTCTTCGCGAATCAGCTATAAGTTTTTGCACGATCGCGTCCAGCAAGCTGCATATTCGCTGATTCCTGATGATGAAAAGAAAGCCACTCATCTTAGCATCGGTAAATTGCTGTTTGAAAATACGCCAGCCGAGCAAGTAGAAGAGAAAATTTTTGAGATTATCAACCAGTTGAATGTAGGAAGTGATTATCTAAGCCTGCAATCAGAAAAAGATGAATTAGCAGGATTAAATTTAATTGCTGGACATAAAGCAAAAGCAGCTAATGCTTACGAACCCGCTGTTAAGTATTTGAATGCGGGAATATCGTTACTAGCACCGGATAGCTGGGACCGTAACTATAGCATGACGCTGCGCTTGTATGTAGAGACGCTGGAAGCGGAATATTTAAACACCAACTTTGAGCAAGCAGAAAAGTTGGCGGAAATGGTTTTGCGATCGGCTAAAGACCAGCTTGATATAGTGAAAGTGTATCAGCTCAAGATCCTTTTTTATCAGGCTAAAAGTCAGATGCTAAAAGCTGTTGAAACAGGTCTAGAAGTGCTGCAAATGCTGGGAGTAAACTTATTAGACAACGAAACCATTGCAGTGCCAAAATTGCCGCGAATTGAGGAATTAGAAAATCTGCCAGTTATGACAGATCCTTATCAACTGGCAGCTATGGAAATCCTGACAGCCCTCTATCCTCCTGCTTATATTGCCAAACCAGAAATTGTGTCCTCCCTCGTCTTGACTATGGTCAATCTTTGTATTGAGCACGGTCATTCAGCATTAGCTACTTTTCCCTATACTCTTTATGGAATGATTCTATGCGGAATCGAAGGCGACATCGAAGCTGGCTACTACGCTGGACTAATTTCTTTAAAGCTGCTAGAACAATTTAATGCTAGCCAACAGAAAGCTAAGGTTTATGTAATGTTTAATGGTCATATAAGAATCTGGAAAGAGTCTACTAAAAATACACTTGCTTCTTTTTTAGAAGGAATGAAAGTTGGTATCGAAACTGGCGATTTAGAATGGGCAGTTTATAATTGCAAGCACTATATTACCAGTTTATTTTTGGTGGGAAACTCGCTAGAATATGTCGAAGATAAACAAGCCGTTTATATGGAGTTTTTAATTAAAAATAAACACGAATTTGCCATAGGTTATGCTCAAATTTGGCAAGTAATTGCTTCAAGCTTAATAAGCCAAACAGCAGAGCAAGTACGATTAGTTAGCGACAGGTTGGATGAACCTTCTGTAATGTCGCGTTGGCAGAAAGAAAATAATCGAATGTCGCTGTTTGCAGCTTATGTTGCTGAATTGATGCTGCTTTATTTATTTAAAGATTATGTTGGGGCTGTTGCCCGCGGTAAATTAGCGGCAGAATACGCAGATGGGGCGATCGGCTTAATTACTGTTGCGGTACACAATTTCTACTATTCACTAGCCCTCCTCGCTCACTATTCTGACAGTGACAATCAAGAAGCATCCCTAGCTATTGTTAACTCTAATCAGCAAATTATGAAAAAGTGGGCCTACCATGCACCCATGAATTATCAGCACAAGTACGAGTTAGTTGAAGCGGAGAAAGCTAGAATTTTTAGCGATAAACTTGTAGCCATGGATTATTATGACTTAGCTATTAAAGGAGCGGCTGCTAACGGTTACATCCAAGAAGAAGCATTAGCTTATGAATTAGCTGGAGAGTTTTATGAATCTTGGGATAAAGAGATAATTGCTCGATCTTATCTGACAAAAGCTTATTATGCTTACATCCGCTGGGGAGCTACAGCCAAAGTTAAAGACTTAGAATCTCGTTATCATTATTTAGTTGAGCGCCATCAAGACGCAATGTATAAAAATGTTGTCACCACTGCCCAAACTACTATCAACAATAGTTTTGTGCTGGACTTGTCCACAGTTGTCAAAGCATCTCAAGCTGTTTCGAGCGAAATTATTCTCAGCCGCTTGCTAGAGAAACTCGTACAGCTTGTAAAGGAAAACGCCGGCGCTCAAAAAGTATTATTTCTTGCCAAGACAGGTAATCAATTATTCATAGAAGCTGGACTTACAGGTAAGTTTAATAATGTTACCGTGTTACAATCTGTCCCGATCGCCGAATCGGATATCCTCCCAATTTCCTTGATTAACTATGTAGAAAGAACCCAAAAATACTTGGTTTTAGATGATGCTCCCCGATCCGAGCAATTCCAATTTGACCCTTATATTGCGCTCAATCAACCCCTATCTATCCTGGTATTGCCAATTATCCATCAAGGCAACCTTACGGGAATTTTTTATTTAGAAAATAATTTAACCAAGGGTGCTTTTACTAGCGACAGGCTAGAAATTTTGGGAATATTGTCTGCACAAGCAGCTATTTCTCTAGAAAATGCCCGTTTTTATACTATTCTGGAAACGCGAGTAGCGCAAAGAACTGAGAAATTGCAAACTGCACTGGAAGAACTGCGTCACACTCAATTGCAGCTAATCCAAAGTGAAAAAATGTCCAGTTTAGGAGAAGTGGTAGGGGGAATTGCTCACGAAATTAATAACCCCATTAACTTTATTTATGGAAATTTACATTACACCAATGAATACGCTCAAAACTTACTAGATTTAATACGTTTATACCAAAATAAATACCCAAATTCCGAACCAGAAATAGTAAATAAAAGTGAGGAAATAGATTTAGATTTTTTGATGAATGATTTCACTAAAATGATTGATTCCATGAGAGTGGGTGCTGCGAGGGTTCGCGATATTGTGCTGTCGCTGCGAAACTTTGCTCGGCTAGATGAATCCGATAGAAAATGGGTTAATCTCCACGAAGGTATGGACAGCACCTTGATGATTTTGGATCACAAATTAATTGATATTCAAGTGATTAAGGAGTACGGCAATTTGCCTTTAGTGAACAGCTATCCGGGAGAAATTAATCAGGTATTTATGAATGTCCTGACCAATGCGATTGATGCTTTTTGTCGCGAAAGAGGGAGTGAAGTTGACTCGAAACAGACTCCGACAATTCAGATTTGCACTGAAGTCGCGGAAGGAAATCAAGTAGCGATTCGCATTGTTGATAATGGTGTGGGAATGAATTCGGAGGTGCTGGGTAAAATATTCGATCCGTTTTTTACTACTAAACCTGTAGGTAAAGGGACTGGTTTGGGATTGTCTATCAGTTATCAAATTGTGGTAGAACAGCATGGAGGAAAGTTAATTTGTAAGTCGGAACCTGGAGAGGGAAGCGAGTTTACTATACTGCTGCCTTATTCATGAATTAAAGCCATCGTGGAAGCAACTGTTCAACTACTTTCACAAAGCCGATCGCAATTTGAATCAACGGCCAACCCACAAAACAAATTAACACCGCCCAGCGAGTTTGAATATCCAAACCTTGGCGAACCGCCACAATTACAGCTAGCAAACTCCACACAGTTAATATCCGCTCTATTCCTTCTCCCAGCAAAGGAATTAACGTTAAGAAATTCAGCACTTGAGGGGCGTAGGCAAAGCCGATCGGGACCAGCAACTCCTCATAAGTTACGTGTCCCGGTTTCAGCCACTCCCCGATTTTAAAGATAGTGAAAGTCCAAAAATAATAACCCCCTACGACTGCCAAACCATCTATCCAAAGTGCTAAAAATAACACTGATAGCTCAGTTCGATTGATTAACAAAATGACGGCACTGCCCAAAACGCGGGACACCGCAGCTAAAATCACAATTGTTAAAGCTATCCGCTTAGTTCTGCCAGTGTAGGGAGTTTTTTCGTAAAAATTGCCGTTCAAAGAAAGTGCGTTCCAAAGCGTTGCGCCCAAACCTGCAATTGAATCTTCTCCCTTCACGTTGAACTCCTGCTCCTCAAGATAGTTGACAATTTTTACAAAATAAGGTCTAATACAGCAGAATCACCGAACTATTTCTACGTAATTAGGTAATTAATTGGCATTCTACCAGATTTTCTTAAATGCTAAGATTGATTTTACGGATACTTGCATGGCTGCGCGGGGGAAGTTTAAATTTGTTGCTCATCGCAGGTGTAATCCTGATAATTTGGGGTATTCTTTCGCCGGTGGGGACTGTTATATGGTGGCTGAATCAAAGTGCCGAAACTTTTGGTATCAAGAAAAATCCGCCGGAGATATTGCCCTCTAAGAAGGCCAATTTAGAAGCGCGTAAGTCTTCGCCACTCAATTGTTATATCATTTTTTTACCGGGAGTTGGCGATTTTTCTGGGGACGAATTAACCCCTGGTGAAGAGTTTTTTCTCAAGCGTTTAGTTAAAAGTCACCCGCAGTGCGTAGCAGTAGGCGATGTTTTTCCTTATTCCGCGTCTAACAAAAGTTTAGGAGGAGAGCGGTGGCTAGCTCCTTTTTGGCGGTTTGCAGAACAGGCAAAAAGCGGGCCGATTGCGGGGGATATATTCATCAAAATTCGCAATCTCTGGAGGTTTGCAATTTCTCTAGATTATCGCTACGGCTTTGCATACAATCAGGGAATTGCTAATGTAATTATCGATCGCATGAATGCTCAATCTCCCATTTCAATTAATGCTCAACAACCTTTGAAAGTTATTTTAATTGGCACTAGCGGCGGCGCACAAGTTGCTTTGGGTGCTACTCGCTATCTTAAAGAATGGCTGAAAGCAGAAATTACGGTTGTTTCGGTTGGGGGCGTGTTTTCGGGAGAGAAGGGTTTTGCAGAGGCCGATCGCATTTTCCACTTTCGCGGCACTCGCGATTCAATTGAGGATATTGGAGGCATAGTTTTTCCGAGTCGCTGGTACTGGTACGCGACTTCTCCTTTCAACCAAGCTCGTTTGCAAGGCCGCTATGCAGCAGCTTTCAGCGGCCCTCACAAGCACGACGGCGATGAGGGATATTTTGGGGAAAATCTAGCAGCGGATGGTAAAAAGTATGTAGATATAACGCTGGACAAGATTAATCAATTGCCTGTTTGGTCTGAGGGCGCGTCCGATTGATGAGTTCTTGCATATTCGATAGTCATTAGTTATTAATTTTGTCATTGTTCGTTCTGCGTCTCTTGAAGCTTGGCCTTGTTGCCTTCCAGTCTCTACCTCCTCTTCGCAATTCCCGATGCCCGATGCCCAATTCCCTATTCCCTATTATCAATGTCTCGACCAACATTATATATTGCCATCACAAATCACGGATTCGGCCATGCTGTCCGAGTCTCTTCCGTAGCTGCAAGAATTCAAGAATTAAATCCAGATATTTTACTAATTATCACAACAACAGCACCTCGCTGGCTGCTAGAATCTTATATTGGCGGCGACTTTATCCACCGTCCCCGCGCTTTTGATGTCGGAGTCGTGCAAGCTGACAGTTTGAATATGGATAAAGACGCGACGCTGGAAAAATTGCGGGAAATTCGGAAAAAGCAAAATTCCCTAATTGCCAGCGAAGTTAATTTTATCAAACAAAATCGGGTGGGTTTGGTGCTGGCAGACATTCCTCCTTTGGCAACGCGAATGGCGGCAGCGGCTGGGGTTCCTTGCTGGATGATGAGCAATTTCGGGTGGGATTTTATCTATCGCGATTGGGGCGGGGAATTTGTAGAAATGGCAGATTGGATTGGTGAATGTTTCGGAATGTGCGATCGGCTTTTTCGTCTTCCTTTACACGAACCGATGGCAGCTTTCCCAAATATTCAAGATGTGGGCTTGACTGGCGGCAATCCTCGCTACAGTAACGAAAAAATTCGGGAAGTATTCGGCATCGAAACACCGCTGGAAAAAACTGTATTGTTGACTTTCGGCGGATTGGGTTTAGAGGAAATTCCTTATCAAAACTTACAGCACTTTAGCGACTGGCAATTTATTACTTTTGATGCGGAATCTCCCGATTTGCCGAATTTGATTAATGTCAAAAATCAGGAGTTTGCACAATCTTTCCCGATTTTACCGCGTCCAGTTGATATTATGCCTGTCTGCGGGCGCTTAGTTTCTAAGCCGGGATACAGCACTTTTGCGGAAGCTTTGCGCTTGGAAATACCTGTTATTTCTATAATGAGAGAAGGTTTTGCAGAAGCTGCGGTGTTGCTGGAAGGGATTCAAAATTATGCGAAACATCAAATCTTGACGGAAACGGAGTTTTTTGAGGGGGATTGGGAGTTTTTGCGACAACCGCTGCATCCGCCGCGTTTGTCGAGTAAATTGGAGAAAAATGGTACGGAGACGATCGCCCAAGCTGTTGTAGACTATTTTTCATAAGTCCGATTAGAAAAGGATCTTACAAAAACAAAGTCTACCTCCACCAACAGAAGAGTTTGGCATCAGTCTCATCCAAAATCTAAAATCTAAAATCTAAACTCGAATGAATCACTATCAACAGATACTCAAGATTCAAACTACAGGGAAATCTCTGTGCAAAATCACTCCTAAGATAGAAGATGCGGTGACGAATTCAGGTATTAAAACGGGACTTTGTAGCTTATTTTTGCGCCACACTTCTGCTAGTTTGGTGATTCAAGAAAATGCTGACCCGGATGTACTTAAGGATTTGGCTAACTTTTTGGCTAAACTGGTACCGGAGGGCGATCGCTACATTCACGATGCGGAAGGCCCAGACGATATGCCGGCGCACATTCGCACTGCGCTGACTCATACTTCTGAACAAATCCCGATCGATCGCGGCAGGTTATTGTTAGGAACTTGGCAGGGAATTTACCTGTGGGAACACCGCCAGCGGGGCCACATTCGCGAATTAGTTGTTCACGTCAGCGGCACTTGATGGGAATTTGTACCTCGCTGATTTTAGTTGCTTCCGGCGTCATCGGGGAATTGTAAAAAAAACGGCGCGGCGGCCCGACTATTTCGTATTCAGGATGTTCTTGAAGCCAATCTTTGAGTTTTTGGAGGTTATTTTCGTAGCTTTCCCAAGTGTAGGCCCCGCGCACGCCGATGCTGACAACCGTCATCGGCGAAGTATCCGTGACTTCTACAGCGGAGTTAACGCTGCTGGGGGCGATATTTGGTGCGGGATAGAGGAACGAAACTTCTGCTTGGGGAACTGCATCGATTTCCCCGGAAGTTGCAGTGTAGCGCGCTTCTACTGGCGTTGTCATCGCAATTTGGTTGTTGCTGATGTGTTGAAATAAGGGATTGAAGGCGATGCCAGTGGCTTGTCGCAAATCGCCCGCGTGGGTGTAGGTGACAGCGCGGTAGTGAGGATATTGCTTAACTTCTATGACACCAATCTGTGCGGGTTCAGGGAATCCAGTAGGTAATACCATTTGAGATTTAAAAGTTTAGATTTTACATTGAATAATGGGGAAGACTGACTCCGCAAGGGTTTGGAACTTGCTTGCAGTTGCATTATTTTTGGCAACTGGTATAAATAGGCTGAGATTGTTTGCAGACAATCGTTCAGGTGGCACAATTAGTTTAGCAGTTATTTAAGGCGGTGCTAACTATCGATCGCCTAGAATTAGTTTAGAGATTATTAATTAACCTCGTAATAATACGGACGGCACTGAGTAAGCAGAGAAACATTAATCTAGTGGTGCTTGAAAAATTAGTGTTTTCAGGCGTTTGCTATTTGTGTCGGAAAATATTCGGCTGTTGGGCCGATCGAGCTGTGCGTTCTCAGTTATTGGGACGCTTATCGCGTTCAGTAACGCCTATCAATTATACCGCTTTCAGGGAATGACGTATGAAAAAGATTCTAGTGATTGAGGACGAGCAAGTAATTCGGGAGAATATTCTCAAACTCCTCAAAGCTGAAGGTTTCGACGTGACGGGTGCAGAAAATGGAGCAAAAGGTTTATATGCGGCGGCATCAAATCTTCCCGATGTGATTATTTGCGACGTGATGATGCCAGAACTTGACGGATATGGGGTGCTGGTGGCCTTGCGATCGAATCCTGTTACTGCTACAGTACCTTTTGTTTTTCTGACTGGTAAAGCCGATCGCTCTGAAATGCGGCAAGGTATGGAATTGGGAGCAGATGATTACCTGACTAAACCTTTTAGTAAAGCTGAACTTGTGGGCGCGATATCGAGCCGATTGAAAAAACAAGAAGCTGTGGCCGAACAGTACCATAATTTGCGATCGCAAGGCAGCGAATTTATCCAAAATACTGCCGACAAATTAGATCAGATAAAAACTGGTTTGTGCAACGCACTGGAACGAGAAGAATTCCAAGTTTACTATCAGCCGCAAGTCAATGTCCAGACAGGTAAAATTATGAGCGCAGAAGCTTTAGTGCGCTGGGTACATCCAGAAAAAGGGTTGATTTCGCCCGCAGAATTTATTCCCCATGCCGAAGAAACTGGCTTCATTGTACAATTAGGCGAGTGGGTTTTGCAGACAGCTTGCAAGCAAATGCAAGTTTGGCAAAATGCTGGTTTTTCGCTTCGGATAGCGGTGAATCTGTCGCCACGCCAATTTCACCAACCGGATCTCAGCACCAGAGTTGCCCAAATTTTAGCAGAAACTGGCTTGGAAGCGAGCAGTTTGGAATTAGAGCTGACAGAAAGTTTGATGGTAGAAGATGCCGAAAGTGCGATCGCCACTTTGCAACACTTGAAAAATTTGGGAGTTTGTATATCTCTTGACGATTTCGGAACTGGGTATTCTTCTTTAAGTTATTTGACGCAATACCCCTTCGATACTTTAAAAATAGACCGCTGTTTTATCACCAATATCACTGATGGTTGTACCAATGCAGCGATTGTGAAAGCTATTATTGAAATGGCGCACAGTCTCTGTCTTGAAGTAATTGCCGAAGGAGTTGAAACAGAAGCCGAAAAAGATTTTCTCTGGCGCTATAAGTGCGATATAATGCAAGGATATTTGTTCAGTCCTCCTTTGGCCGCGGCGGATTTTGAACAGTTGTTGATGGCAGGGAAATAAAATATTTATTAAGTCAATATTTAGCAGATCATTAAGTGTGATCGGGGGTCGAATATGGTTTTAGAATCCAGCAGTAACGTTGACTCACTCAAATCCAGCAATAAAAACAATAAGGAGTTTTACCTAGCTGTTCAATTAGCTATAGTAATAGTGTTTCTAGCTATTTTGTCCAAATTTTTTATCATAGTCAACGCTGGAGAACGGGGCGTACTGATGCAGTTTGGTAAAGTGCAAGAACAGGTACTCGGAGAAGGACTTCACGTAATATTCCCCACAGTTTATACTGTAAAAAAGTTGAGCGTCAGGGTGCAAAAACAGGAAAGTTCCGCTGAAGCTTCTTCAAAAGATTTGCAAGATGTTTTCACGGATGTAGCGCTCAACTGGCATATTATCCCAGAAGAAGCAAATGCTATTTTTCAACAAATAGGTGACCAGAAAGAAGTCATTACTCGCATTATTGATCCGGCTGTTGAAGAAGTATTAAAAGCAGTTATGGCAAAATACACGGCTGAAGAAATTATTACTAGACGGGGAGAAGTTAAAGCCGCAGTTGATGATTCTTTGACCTTGAGGCTGGTTACGTATCACATTGCCGTTGACGATATTTCTTTAGTACACGTTCACTTCTCTGAGCGGTTTAGCGAGGCAGTGGAGGCGAAACAAATTGCCGAACAGGAGGCAAAAAGAGGGGAGTTTTTAGCGCTGAAAGCAGCTAAACAGGCTGACGCTAAGGTGAATTTAGCCAAGGGAGAAGCCGAAGTGCAAAGGTTGCTGCGGGACAATTTGACTCCCGAACTTTTGGAAAGGCAGGCTATAGAAAAATGGGATGGGAAATTGCCACTGATTGTTGGTGATGGGGGTAAAAATTTATTGGACTTGAGGAAATTGGTTGAGAGATAATTATAATGCAGGACGCACCGGTGGCCAGAAACCGGGTTTCTTTACAAAAATACACCACGTTTAGCTTTTTACGTCGGTAAAAAACCCGATTTCTTGAGTATTCGTGCGTAAGTCCTGAATTACGAATTACCAGTATCTTGACTTAATATCTGTTCAAAAGCTTTAGTAATTCCCGTTTGAAAACGCTGTCGGTGCTTCAGTTTTAAAACTGGTTTAATTATTTCAAAACATACATTAGAACTTGGTTGGCTATCTATAATTTTAATCGATCGTAGTGTAGATAGCTGCAATTCTTTTTTTACCATCAATTCAGGAATAGCCGCTGCACCTGTCCCACTTTCCACCACTGCTTTTACCATTTCACTGCTGTTCAAAACTAAAGTTACATTCAATTCATCGGGATTAATACCCCAACTTTGCAAAGCTTGTTCCAACATTTGCTGAACTCCAGAACCAGCTTCTCGCATCACCCAATCCGTTTTCCCAATTTCCGCTAAACTCACATCGGTTCGTTCAAACCAAGGGTGAGATTTACCAACTACAATCAGCAAGCGTTCGCTGCCTACCACTTCTTCCTCCAGAGTGCTCTTAAGCGAAGCTTTGATGTCTCCCGTCACTAAACCCAAATCAAATGTTCCCGTCGCTGTGCCTGCACAAATTTCTTCGGCATTTGCCAGAGTACAATTCACGCAAATACCAGGATATTTCTGTTTGAATGTGCTAAGTTTATCAGGCAACCAATAATTGCCAATCGTCAGACTGCAACCCAATTTTAAATCGCCTCGCTGCAAGTCGTTCAACTCCCGCAAACCTCTCTCAGTCAAAGCAACTTGGTCAAGAATTTTCTGCGTTTCAATTTGCAGCAACTTCCCGGCTTCAGTGATTTCGATGTGGCGGCCGATGCGGTGAAATAGTTTTACTCCATATTGCGCCTCTAAGCTTTGGATTGTCGCGCTGACAGCGGGTTGGGTGATGTAAAGTTCCTCTGCAGCGCGGCTGAAGTGCAGGTGTTCCGCTACAGCTAGAAAAACTCGCAGTTGGTCAAGCGTCATTCCGGCCATTCTGAGCGTTCCTTTACTAAATACAGTTATTTTTTGAGATAAAAATCTATTGCTGCTAAGCTTTGACCTGAACTTTTCGATCGACTCTATTATACAGGTTGGAATTGACAAGAAAGCACGGTTGCCAGCCGCTATTTAAACTTTCCTTTTAACGTCAAGGGTTTGAACTTTTGGGGACAGATAGATCTCGTATTCCAACAGTTATTTTCGAGGCGGCACTGCATCACTTGTATTTATTAATTCGATAAAAAACAACATTTGATTCTACCCCAGAAGAGCCTTAAGGTGATACTTAAGCTTCTAACGCAGGGCCCAATGCTGAAGCAGCACCGACAAGTTTAAGCCGATCGCCAAAAGTTGATCGACAACAAGAGAGAAGATAAATGACTAAGAAAACGCCAAAAAATCAGAGTGCCCACGGCTTAAAGCCGGACTGCCTTTCCTTCGGGGAGGTTTTAGCTCAATCCTTTGCCGTCATTGCACCTACAACGATACCAGCCTCTAATATAGGGTTAATTGTCGCTCTTTCAGGTAACGGGGCTTGGCTGAGTTTTGCGATCGGCTTGATGGGCCTAGTATTTGTCAGCATCAATATCAACCAATTTGCCAGTCGATCGGCTTCTGCAGGTTCTCTTTATTCTTATATTGTTAAAGGATTAGGCCCGACTGCCGGCGTAATTTGCGGCTGGAGTTTGGTACTGGCTTATTTATTTACTGCGATGTCCGTTTTGTGTGGTTTTGCCAACTTTACGGGTATTTTCATCGGTCATTTAGGCATCCATCCGTCACCGATTACGCTGTTAGCGATCGGGGCGGGGGTTGCTTGGTATGCAGGTTATAAAGATATCCAACTCTCAGCTATGGCGATGCTATGGCTGGAGGGGGCATCAGTGGCAGCTATTTTTATCTTGGGAATCATCATCTGGGCGCACAAAGGTTTTGCCCTGGATATGTCGCAATTAACTTTGGAAGGCGTAACTCCGGGGAACATAGCGACGGGACTTGTATTAGTAATGTTTGGTTTCTCTGGTTTTGAAAGTGCTACATCTCTGGGCGACGAAGCGAAAAAACCCTTAAAAAACATCCCCAAGGCTGTCATGGGCAGTGCTGTCATGGCAGGCTTATTCTTCATTCTGATGACCTATATTGAGGTTTTGGGTTTTAGCGGTACTGGAGTTTCTATTACTAATAGTGAAGAACCTCTGACTTTTCTAGCGCAACAAGTCGGGATGGGTTGGCTGGGAGAGTTAGTGGCTTTCGGCGCTTTATTTAGCTTTTTTGCTTGCGTGCTCGGCAGCATCAATCCAGCGGCGAGAGTGTTTTTTATGATGGCGCGGCACGGTTTGTTTCACTCTTCATTAGGTGTAGCGCATTCATCTAATAGAACTCCCCACGTTGCAGTAACGATGTGTACATTTCTGACATTTTTGGTTCCGGCTGTGATGTCTATGTTTAACATCAAGCTGTTCGATTGTATGGGTTATTTGGGGGCAATTTGCAGCTACGGATTTTTAACCGTCTACGTCTTAATTTCGATCGCAGCCCCGGTTTACCTGCACAAAATTGGTAAATTGCGTGTGCGGGATGTAGCGTTCTCGGCTGTGGCGATCGCATTTATGATGATTCCCATTGCGGGCAGCGTCGGCATTCCAGGCAGCACTATGTTCCCACCTCCAGAAGCTCCTTACGATGCCTTTCCTTACTTGTTCTTAATGTACTTGGTGGCTACTTGCGGATGGTTTTTCTGGCAGCGGCTGCGTTCTCCTCAACTGGCGGGCTCGATGCAGCAGGGTATTGACGCAATTCATGCCAAGTTCGAGGAAGAAAATGCAATTTATGGTGGTGTTCGATTGAAAGCCGTTCCCTTTGACAGCGATCGTTTTTGATTAACAGCTACCAGTTCGCTGTTCGGAAAAAGAGTTTTTAAGCAACTGGGTTTTTACTGAGATATTGCAGCATTGTCGCTCGGCATTTCAAGGGGATTGCTCAAGTCAACAGCCCACAATAAAATTTAATTTTTGTGGAACGGGCTTCTTGCCAGTTCCGAAGATACGATACCAGCAAGTACAACCAAATAAACAATCTGAGGAGACACAGAAATGAATGAATTACTAACAGCAATTTCTACGGGTATGACAGCTTTTACAGCTACGAATCTTGACGATATTCTGATTCTGCTGCTGTTTTTCTCGCAGGTGAATGCAGTATTTCGGCGCAGACATATCGTCTTCGGTCAGTTTCTGGGCTTTACTGCACTGGTTTTGGCTAGCCTTCCGGGGTTTTTTGGCCGCTTAATTTTTCCGCCAGATTGGATCGGAATGCTGGGTTTGCTGCCAATTGCGATCGGGCTTAGCTGCTTGCTGAATCCAGAAACTGACGATTCGGAAGCTGAGGAAGAATTAGAGCAATCTGAGAGATCTTTTTTTAGAAGTTTTCTGTCTCCTCAAACTTATAGCGTAGCAGCGGTGACGGTGGCAAATGGGGGCGACAATATCGGGATATATGTGCCGCTTTTTGCTAGCAATACTTTAGAAAGTTTGGCGGTGATTCTCGGCGTATTCTTCACGATGGTGAGCGTTTGGTGCTACGCTGCTTATCGGTTAATTCAGATGCGGGCGATCGCGGATAATTTGACTCGCTACGGCAATCAGCTTGTGCCTTTTGTTTTGATCGGATTGGGAATGGCGATTCTGGTGAAAAGCGGCACTCTGGCCAGTCCAACTTTAAGTATAATATCTTTAGTGGGTTGCGGTTTCTGTTTGATAACTATGAGCAGAGGTAACGCCAGGGAAACTGAAGTCTAGAAAAATTGCAGGGACAGCACATGAATTGGATTGCAGCAGCGATTATTGCCGGGATTACATCTTTTGCCGCAACCAATATCGACGATATGGTGATTTCGATGCTGTTCTTCGCCCAGGTAAATGATACTTTCCGCCCCCGGCATATCTTTGTGGGTAAGTACCTCGGATTTGCAGCACTCATCGCTGCTAGTTTGCCCGGTTTTTTTGGCGGTTTAATTGTGCCTAAAGCTTGGATTGGCTTGCTGGGTTTGGTTCCGATCGCGATCGGCATCAGTCACTTAGTCAAGAGAGAAAATGAGGAAAATGACGTACAAGCAGTATCGGGCGAATTTAAGCGTCAATCTAACTCATCTGCTGTGTCAAAACTCGCGAATCTTTTCAATCCCCAAACTTTGAATGTAGCTGCGGTAACAGTGGCGAACGGGGGAGACAACATCGGCATTTATTTGCCACTGTTTGCTAGCAGCGATTTGCCGAGCTTGGTGGTGATTTTGGCAGTTTTCTTGGTGATGGTAGGTGTTTGGTCTTATGCCGCTTACTGGTTAACTAGCCACAGGGCGATCGCCCCTGTTTTGACTCGCTATACTCAGGCTGTTGTCCCTTTTGTATTGATTGGCTTGGGAATATTTATTCTGATTGAAAGCGGTACTTATCGCCTGCTCCCGCCCTTTCAATCTAACTAAAAATTAGCCCCGGTTCCGCTACTTACATCCCTCTATAGATAGATAATTTTTACGACTTCATAAGTTCTAACTCATCATTTTTACCTTACAAATTATTTTATTAAAATGGTGTTTAAATTACTTGCCATATATTACCAAATATGCTAATTTAATAATGAAGTAATTGACCGAGCTAAAAGCAGCTTCAAACTAATTTAGCCTCGAATTTTTACGAAAGTTCAAGCCATATTGTGAGCTAGCGAGTTGCCCGACTTAGGCAAGAATATACCTGTCATTTCACTAAATCCTGTAGTGGTGAATCCAACTCAGCTAAAAACTTGAGGAGGAATCCTTAAAATATCGCCCGAACAATTCGCCACTACCCTACCGAGATTGAATTTGACAAGAGGTAGAATGCTAAAAAACCAGATTTTTCGATGCAGCTAAATTTGGCCGCTCAGGCAAACAAGTTAAAGAGAGCTGGTTTTGGCCTAAGTCCTAAAATAGCAAGCGAACAGAAAGTTGAAAAAAACCTGACCATCGAGAAAAGGAGAAAAATTGTGAAAATCTTCAAATTTGTTTTAGTGCTCTTGGTAATGACCGCCAATTTAGTATTCGTTCCCCCATCCTGGGCAGACGCTCCAAAAACGCCGAAATATGCGAGCAATCCCGATTACATAGAGGTGACTCAAGCCCTGAACACTCTCAAGACAGCGAAAGATGCGCCCAATCTCGCCCAGACTTATACCCCTGAGCAACTTCAGCAAAAAATCGCTCAATTGGAGTTTCAAAAATACACTTTAGAAACTGGAAAACCTTGGGGTCAATGCCGCAACGAGACCGGGAAAACCCTGGCAGTCTACGGCCCGAAAGGCAAAAAAGCCGCTTCTTCTACTTACGAGAATGGCCTTTATTTTCTAGCTGATGGCCAAACAACTGAACATAAATGGGATTGCGATGGAATTTATCTACCCAGCGATATCAAAGCAACCGATTTAAGAACGACCGATCAACCTTCAGAAGAATTGACGGGGGGTCTAGCTGTTAAGATAGTTGACGGAACTCAAGTTGTAGCCAGAGCTAATCCCGATACGGGGGCTGTAGAATTCAACGTTCCTACTGCTAAAGTTTTCCAGCCTGGGGATGCGAATTGGTTTGTTCCTGATGTGACTCAGGCTTACATAGATACGCAAGTTCCCAACGCACCTACTGAGGAAAATGATTAGTTTTGGTGAAGTTGTAATGCGATGGGCTATGTAAAGCCCGTTGCAACGCAAAATCCGCCGGGTATAGATACCAGGCGGATAATCGTCCCAGCGAAAATATATCGGTTTACCTTCTCATTTCCCGTTAAAATTAAAATGTTTCTGTATGCTATTAAATTGGAAATCCACAAAAGTAATTACAGAAAAGATTAAGCGACCAAATCCGTCGCGGGTGCGGGATCACTTGGCAAACGAGCGCACTTATTTAGCATGGATGCGGACAGCAATATCGCTGATGGGTTTTGGCGTAGTTATCGTGCGCCTTCGCGCCTTCCATCCCCCTCTGCTGCCAACTCCGGGCAATGGTTGGAAGTTGGGTTTGCTTTTTTCAACAGTGGGTTTGCTGACGGTGCTATTATCAACTAAGCACTACTTCGGCGTCCGCCACGATATCGATTACGATACTTATGAACCTACCGATCGCTGGGTAATTCTTTTCAGCCTCGCGATCGCCATCCTAGGGGCTGGCGTAATTTATTATATGTTCACCATTCCTTCTAGCTTAGAAGGTTTGATGGCACCAGAATAATGGCGGTGTTTTTATATCAATCTTCAAGAGTTCGATCGCGTGCAATTATCGTTCCAACCGATGCAAGTAGATGATGAGAAACCAAACCAGCAAAATCTGTCGCGGGCGATCGATCGATCGGCAAATGAGCGCACCTTCTTAGCATGGATGCGGGCAGCGATCGCCCTCATGGGTTTTGGCGTCGTCATCATTCGACTTCGCGTCGTGCAAATGCCCGTACATTACCGCCAGGCGATGGGGTGGAAGTTGGGTTTAATCTTCTCTCTAATAGGTTGGGCGACAGTCTTAATCTCAACTAAGCATTACTTCACCGTTCGCCACCAAATTGACCATGATACCTACAATCCCCCAGACGCCATGGTTTTATTTTTCAGTTTTGCTGTGGGCTTATTGGGGATTGGAGTAATTTATTCGATTTTGGCAGTCGCCCTGGGCCCAAGTAGTTTTGTAATACCCGATTGATTGTCAACAGGAGTTAATCATGAACAGCGATACAGTTGCCACGATCGCTTCCATTATCATCTTATGTGCTGCTATCTGGGCAGCATTCGCAGTGCTGGAGACTGTCGCGAAAATAGTCCCTAAATTGCTGGGGGTGACAGTCGCGATCGGGCTTTTGCTCGTTTACCTGCAATTTTACTGGGGCATCGACACTGCCTATCTTTGGCAAACTGTCAAGCATTTGCCTGAAACTTTCAATTTCTCGATCGGCGCCTAAACTATCACTAGCCAGCATTCTCTACTACCTCTTCCGGATAGATATTTTTGTATCGGCAACAAAGTATATTTAGCCGATCCCACAAAATACGGTAACTTGATTGACTTACTAGACATAACCGATTTGGGCTGTTAAACTACGGTAAGTCGATCGAGTTATGAGCTATAAACGTGGAAAACGCTAAAAAAGTAATTGAAGAGTACCAGCTTCCAGGACAACCGGCCCAACAGTTGCCAGAAGCTAAGGGCTTTAACGAAGTGTGGTTTAAGAAAATCCGAGGCGGGTTGCTTCTAGCAATTGGATATTTGCTATCACCGCTGTGTTGGTGGAACGACATATTTTTCAATCTGCCAATTGCCTACGCCTTTGGGTATATCTGTAGTTGGCTTTCCCCAGATTTACTGTTTCCTTGCACAATTGTCGGCTACTGGCTTTCCAATATTGCCGGAATTCTGTTGATGCAGCTAGGAACTTTAGATGTTTTGGCCGACAAACCGAAGGAAAAAAGCCTCAAAAAAGAGTTATTGACGGGTTTAGTTTCCTCAACTGTCTTCACGGTTGTCATTGTGGCATTGATTCATTTTAATGTTCTCGAAACTCCCGATTTCTTTTCTGGCCAGCAGTCTGTTAACCTCAGCTCTGCTTTACCTATGACGATCGTCACTGCCAGGTAGAAAGCCGAATATAAACCCCTAAATAAATCGAGGGTTTTTAATCAGTTACACAGGTACATTTTAAAAAAATCAGGGAGTTTTTACACTACAATTTCTGTAGTTTTGTTTATTGGCATTTACTTACTTGATACCAAAAAATTGTTGTTGAAGGTGCAACAAATGTAAATCCTTCAAAAGACAATTTTTGGGTATAAATATTGAAATGCAAGTGAATTTTAGCCTGTGTAGCTGTGTTGCAGGAGCCACCCAAGCAAGTTATCTATTTGTTGGTTGGCAACGCTTAAATACACACTTTTTGGGCATAACAGTGAACTACTTCTTACTATCCTTTCTCAGCTTTTTTGTGGGTATTATCGTTGGTTTGACCGGAGTTGGCGGAGCCTCACTCATCACCCCAATGTTAATTTTTGTTTTCCAAATTCCAGCATCAATTGCTATTAGTTCTGATGTCGTAGCTGCTACACTGATGAAAGTTGTTGGCGGCTTCAAACACTGGCAGCAAAAAACCCTAGACTTGCAAGTAGTTAAGTGGCTGGCTTTGGGCAGCGTACCCGGTTCGCTGACGGGCGTGTGGATTTTACACTGCATCAAATCCAGCGGAAGTCAGGACTTAGACAGCATATTGCTGCGTTTTCTCGGAGTAGCGATCGCACTAATTGTCGCTTTATCGCTGAGCCAATTAGTGGTCAAAACATTTTTCCCTAAGTTTAAATTGCCTTCGCCCGCTAAATGGGACTTAAATACTAATTATGGCCGTATTTGTACTGTGAGTGCGGCAGCAATTTTAGGCTGCATAGTGGGAATCACTAGCGTGTCTTCCGGTTCGATGTTTGCACTGTTGCTGATTGCTTTTTTCCGCCTGGATACTTCTAAATTGGTGGGTACAGATATTTCGCAGGCGGCAATTTTGTTGATGTTTACATCTCTGGGACACCTCAGCCTCGGAACAGTAGACTGGAGTTTAGTTTTGCCAATTTGGTTGGGTTCGGTGCCGGGAGTTTTGGTAGGGGCTAAATTCTGCCAAATTATGCCTCAACGCCCGCTAAAGTTTGTTATTTACGGAATGTTGGCGATGGCTAGTTGGAAGTTGTATCAAGTCTGAAAAGTAGGGTAAATGTCAGGAGTATTGCTGTCAACAAATATGCGCTTTCCCAGCAGTCCGCCAGGGAATTAATTCCCTGGCGGTCTTTCGGGTTAAGCTGATAGCAATATCGCAGTAATGACGATCGCCTAACCTACAATTTAATAATTGCTGACTAATGCTTCGAGTTCGCTGACTGTAGGCAATTCTAAGTCTTTGAACAAGGCTGTACTGAGGTAGCGTTCGCCATAAGAAGGCTGGACAAAAACTATCAATTTTCCAGCATTTTCGGGACGCTTGCCGACTTGAATTGCGGCATACAAAGCGGCGCCTGCAGAAATTCCTGACAACAATCCTTCTTCTCTGGCTAGTCGGCGACTGTAAGCGATCGCATCTGCGTCGCTAACTGCGATAGTTTCATCAATTAACTCGGTTTTCAAAACTTCCGGGATGAATCCTGCACCAATCCCTTGAATTTTGTGAGCACCAGATTTGCCTCCAGAAAGCACGGGGCTGCTTGCGGGTTCAACTGCAATTACCCTAAAACTAGACTTTCGCGGTTTAATTACTTCAGCAACTCCCGTAATCGTACCGCCAGTGCCAACTCCAGCAACTAAAAAATCTACTTTACCTTCTGTATCTTCCCAAATTTCCTCGGCCGTTGTCTCCCGGTGAATTTTTGGATTAGCGGGGTTGCGAAACTGTTGCAGCATGAAAGCGCCGGGGGTTTCTTCTACAATTTCTTCCGCACGGGCGATCGCGCTTAACATTCCTTCATGTCCCGGAGTTAATTCCAACCGAGCTCCGTAAGCTTTCAGCATAGATCGGCGTTCCGTACTCATCGTATCCGGCATTGTTAAAATCAGACTGTAGCCTTTCGCCGCCGCGATCATTGCCAAAGCTATTCCAGTATTGCCTGAAGTCGGTTCAACTAAAATAGTTTTCCCCGGTTGAATTAACCCCGCATCTTCTGCCGCCTGAATCATGCTCGCTGCAATCCGATCTTTCACAGAAGCAGCCGGATTCATCCCTTCCAATTTGGCCACAATTTGAGCAACTACTCCTTCGGTTTGGGGAATTTTATTGAGCTGAACTAAAGGAGTTCTGCCAATTATTCCTGTAACATCCTTAGCAATTCTCATGGCTTAATTTCTCTCCCCTTAAATGTAGTACATGGGATGTGCTTGTTTGCGAACATCCCGCTGTTCGCACAAATCTTGTAATGTGTATTTCCCCAAAACAGCCCAAGATGCCTGTTGAGCTTCCTGCCATATTTCTAGCACCGCAGTTTTTTCTATTGTTACAGATTCCGAAACTTTTTGGGTCTGGCCACTGCCGTCGCCTTCGAGTGTCGAAAACACCTCTAGCAAAGTAATCTGCCAAGGCTCTTTCGCCAGCAAATAACCGCCTTTAGCACCCCGCAGACTCTGGACAATACTTGCACGCCGCAGCACGGCAAGAATTTGGTCTAAATAGCGTTCCGGTATGTCTTGAGAAGCAGTAAGTTCGTTTACTGTTAGGGGCGAATCCTTCGGGTAGTGGCTCGCCAGTTCCAAGAGCGCTAACAGGGCATATTGTACTCTAGAAGATAGTTCCACATTCCCCACTGGCGATCTAGTTTAAATTGTACATTATATCATAGTACACAATTCCGGTAGATGTACAGGTGTTAAGATATTTTTATTACAAAAACGGTTGGAGAAATCCCGTGAGCAACGTAAATGTAGGTTTAAGCTGTCGTCACTGTCGGTATTACGAACAGCACGGGCACAGGGGCGGAAACTGCCTGATGCTCGGCGTGGGGGTACAGGGTGGGTGGAAAGCTTGCTCATTCTTGGTTCCGCCCTTTGCACCGTCTTGGGAATACCCAGAAGCGGGTAGATCCCGAAAGTCTCAAATGTTGCAGGGAGCGAGTATATTAGAGGCAATACCGCCCCCTTAAAGTAACTGCTAAGTAGGTAGGCGGATATATGCTGTCTCATCGTTAAGTTTATTCATACTCACCTACTTAACGGCAGTTAACAGGTGCGAGATATCGCATCTGTTGGCAGTGAGAAGAAATAAATTCACATAAATAAAAAAGCAAGTGCGATCGTCGCACTTGCTTTTAAACTTATTGACGAGTCGATGAGAAAATTTAATTAACGCACATTCGCTACAAATTATCTGTTGCCCAGACCATTCTGAATTTGATCGAAGATTGCACCGTCAGCAAAGAACTTGCTTTGCGCCCCCTTCCAGCCACCCATATCGCTGACTGTAAACAGTTTGCCAATTTTGGGAAACTGACTGCTAAATTGTCCGGCTACCGTCGAGTTAACAGGCCGAAAACCCACCTTAGCAAATTCTTGCTGAGCTTCCGGCGTGTAAAGATATTTCACAAAAGCCTCCGCTACTTTAGTAGTTCCATGTTTAGCTGCGTATTTATCGACTACAGCGACGGGGTTGTCAATGGAAATATTGACTTGGGGGATGACGAAGGGTTCGGTTTCACCCTTCTGTTTCGCCAACAGAATTTCGTTTTCATAGTTGATCAGCACATCCCCTTGGTTTTGTTTGTAGAAGACATCTGACGCTTCGCGGGCATCTTTGGGAAGCACTGGCACGTTTTTATAAACCTGGCTGACAAAGGTGCGGGCTGCTTGTTCGTTTCCTCCGTTTCGAGTTACGGAACCCCACAAAGCTAAGAAGTTCCAGCGCGCGACACCAGAGGTTTTGGGATTAGCAGTAATTACTTTGATACCGGGTTTGGCTAAATCTGCCCAGCCTTGGATTTTTTTGGGATTTCCCGGCCGCGCTACTAATGCTACGACTGATTTGCTAACAATCCCGCTATTTGGCACTTCTCGTTCCCAACCCGGTTTAATTAGACCAGCTTGTTGGATGCGATCGGTATCGAAAGCCAGGGATAGATGCACTACATCAGCTTCCAAACCATCAATCACAGCACGAGTTTGGGAACCGGAACCGCCGTAGCTTTGGCTAAACTTGACATTCTGGTTATTTTCTCGTTTCCACTTCGCCACAAAGCCGGGAATGATTCTTTCGTAGGCGGATTTGGTAACAGCAAAGGAAACTAAGGTAAGTTCGACATCTTTAGGTTGCTGGCTGATTGCAGGCTGAGGGATTAACCAGCTCAAGCCTAAACCTATTGCAAAAAAGAAAGTAAAAACTTTGAACAGGGACGATTCCAACAACTTTGCTGGCTTCAGAGAAAAATCTGCCGCAGGATTCTTTTTTCCCGATGGCAACAAAATTCTATCTTTTCGACGATGATACCACATTAAGGAGAGTTCCTTTTGTTGTTTGAGTTTCTGGTGAATTGAGCGCAAAACTTAACGTAATGCGCTGGCAAGCAGTGCAAATGCAATCCGATTATATTTGCCAGGAATATCTATAAGATTTCGCTAGGGCACGAATTTTTGCCAATGGTAACAATGACACTATTGAGAGAGTTTTTTGCCCGCATTTGGGCTTCGCACTCAAGGAGTGAGCGCCAACTCTCTCTACTTTATTTAACAGACTACACGATTAAATACTTAATGTCTATAGGTGAACAGTATTTTGTTGCTTGCTTAATTCTGGAGTCGGAGGAGCGATCGCACTTTAACTCCCGTAACACTAGCCACTTCATCAGCAGCAATCGACAGCCCACGGTGTCAACTGATGGAAGCAATGCCGATAAAAAAAGCGCCGAGATTGCAGCCAAAAGCTAGCAGCGCTCCAAAGGCAATCAAAAATATGTCACAAACTCCATAGAAGTTTTTGTGAAATAAAGATGATACAATATCTGGGGTTGAAAAGGTTAACAGTTAACTCTTAAGAGTTAATAACCTTTTATATTTCGTAGTGCCAAACCTCGGAAGGTTGTAGAATAATCTGGTGGAGCGGCAGACGATCGATCAAGCCTTGCTGCTCAAAATGACCGAGGGTGCGAGTGACTGTTACGCGACTTGTACCGATGATTTCTGCAATGTCCTGATGGGTTAAAATCATATCGATCAGATGTCCTTGCTCTACCTCAGAACCAAACCTCTTAGCCAGCCAAGTTAATAGTTGATAGAGCATAAAATCAACTCTTTTGTAACCTCGCATTACCATGAAATTTTCAGCCTGCTGAATGTGATTTAGCAAAATATCTCTATTTAGCCAGCGATCGCCCGATAGTAAAATTGCTTCGACTTTAGTGAGGCATTCAATTTGAAAAGGATCGCATTTTGATATCGGTTTGCCGATCGTATCACCAGGCCCCCACAATCCCAAGGTGATAATTGTGCCATCTTCAAGCCATGTTACAGTTCGCACTACTCCTGTTTCAATTCGCCACAGAGCATTGCTCCTGTTGGGCAAGCGCGAGCGACGAGAAAATATATGTCGGCTCGTTTCATCAAAAGTTTTAGTCGAAAGAGAAGCAATAGTCATAGCCAGTTACTGAAAGAATAAAAGTTATTTTGTCCAATGACAGCAGGATAGTGTGGTTGGCAAAAATCTATATAAATTAAAGCTTTACTAGATTCCTGCGCCGTCTAAAAACTGTGTAATGAATAAATCAGAAGACAGAAATAATTCATGTTTTTTGACCTCTGCTGGCTCTGATTCAGTTGTTTTGAGCGGAGATAATTGAGATTTCAAAAAAGCAACCTGCTCTTCTAAATCCTTAATTCTATCGAACAAAGCTCGAATCGCTTGAGCTTCCAAGTCCGGTATTCCTTGAGAATTTAGAGCATCTTCCACCTGCTTTTTCCGAGGGATGATGCGACCGGGAATTCCCACAACTGTGCAATCGCTAGGGACATCCCGCAGCACTACCGAACCCGCACCAATCCGAACATTATTGCCAATTTGAATATTGCCTAAAACTTTAGCACCGGCTCCCACCACTACATTTTCTCCCAGCGTTGGATGCCGTTTTCCTATTTCTTTGCCCGTGCCGCCAATGGTCGCTCCTTGATAAATTACAGCATAATCTCCAACGATCGCAGTTTCGCCAATTACCACCCCCATGCCGTGGTCGATAAACACCCCTCTACCAATTTTCGCACCTGGGTGAATCTCAATACCTGTTAAAAACCGACTCAGTTGGGAAATCAAGCGCGGTACAAACGGCAGACCAGCCGAATAAAGCCAGTTTGCTGTCCGGTGCAAAAAAAGTGCTTGCAGTCCCGGATAGCAAAATAATACTTCCAGCCAGTTGCGCGCCGCAGGGTCGCGTTCGTAAATAATTTGCAAGTCACTGAACATATTTAGTCTCGCCGTGTTTGGGTTATACAGTATCGGCAGTGCGGACGGTTTAAGCTGCATAAAGCAGTATTGATTGTGGCATTATTACATATATTACTATAATCCGACCGAATTACAGTAGTTAATGAGAAAAAAATTTTTCCCCAGCCTTTTCTAAGCTGCCTCCGATATTTTCCGCGAAACAAACGGTACAGCTTGTCTGGCTTCTTGCTGCAGCGGAATCTCGATCGAGAATTCCGTCCCCAATCCCGGTGTCGAATCGCAGCGCAGCGCACCCTTGTGCTTTTCTACGATAATTTTATAGCTGATTGACAGTCCCAATCCTGTCCCTTTTCCCACAGGTTTAGTCGTAAAGAACGGGTCAAACAGCCGTTTTTTGACATTTTCTGCCATACCGGGGCCATTGTCGGATATCCGCACAATTATTTTATCGGGACTTGAATATTCTGTGGTTATTGCGATCGCGATCGGATTGCCTTTCGCTGCTTCGGGCCCGCGATCGAGGTTGTAACTCTCAAGGGCGTCGATCGCATTAGCCAGAATATTCATAAACACCTGATTTAATTGTCCGGCATAGCACTCTACTAAAGGTAAATGGCTGTAATTTTTAACAATCTCGATCGCCGGGCGATCGCCTGTAGGTTTCAGGCGACTTTGCAGAATTAGCAGAGTGCTGTCAATGCCTTCATGGATGTTGACAGGTTTCATTTCGCTTTCGTCTAAGCGAGAGAAATTACGCAAAGATTTGACAATTTGAACAATGCGATCGGCTCCTATTTTCATCGAGGACAGCAGTTGGGGCAAATCTTTACTGAGAAATTCAAAGTCAATATTTTCTAAATACTTTGAAATTTCCGATGGAGGGTATAAATAGTGTTTTTGGTAGAGTTTTACCAACTCCAACAAATCGCTACTATATGCGCTGGCGTGTTGAATATTGCCGTAAATAAAACTAATAGGATTGTTAACTTCGTGGGCTACACCAGCAACTAATAAACCCAAACTAGACATTTTTTCCTGCTGAATCAGTTGAGTTTGAGTTTGCTGCAATTCTTGCAACGTTTGCTCTAGCTGTTTAGATTTAGCCGTGCGTTCTGCTGCTACTTTTTCAAGTTTATCGGTATAATTCAACAAGCTCATTAGATAGAGTGTCACAGCAAAACTTAAGATAGTCCCTAATATTAAAACAGTCAAAGAGCGCCAAAATCTTAGAGGATTAATGTACTCTGGCGTTAGCCGCAGTTGCAGCAGCCACCTGCGATTTTCAATATTGAGAATTCGGGTGCAACTGCTGCCGTCCGGGCAGTAAGTTTTTTCCCCAATATAGAGTTGATTTTTAATGTTTTCGTCAGTAATTATTCTTTTAGTCTTCGCTTCGTAAAAAGCGAGAAATTTTTCGGCTTCAGGAGCCATAGCATCTTGAAGATACACGTTAACAAAGTTAAGTTGGGTTTCCTGTAAAGCCGATTTAAAAATAGCATCAATGAGCAAAATTCCCAGAGTAAAACCTTTCAAATTTTCTGGATTTCTCGTCGGTAAATTTTGCGACAATGCTGGGGTATCGCCAGGAGACGTTTGACTAAAAATTGGCAGAAAGACGAAGAAGCTTGGGGGGTTTTGTGATGGCAATTTTTGGCGGTCAGTCGCGGTAATTTCTTGTCTTTTTGTGGCGTTTTCTAACGCTACCCTATTGGCCGTTAAATCTAAACTTAAATCTATTTCCTCTGTCAGGAATTGCGGAGAGTCAGAAACACGGGGCAGCCAAGCGATCGCCTTCAGGCTCGGATGGCGGTAGAGGGCCGAACCAACAAATGTCTTAATTTCTGGTTTGTTAGAGCCGTCAACTACGCTATAAAATGCTCCAGCAGCACGAATTATTTCTAAATTGCCGCTAACATCTCTCTGAATGTCTGTAGCTATTTTGTCCAGCCGATCTTGCAGTTCGGCTTGCATGGATTTGTATTCCCAATTGTACGCAACTGAAGAGGCGATCGCAGACAGTCCCAATCCTGCACAAAGTGTTAATCCTGCCTGGAGGTAACGGCGATAACTAAGTAAAGTGCTAGTTGCTACATTCTTGAATTTGTTAGCAGTCATATTCTTCACCTATCTTTTTTTTAGTTCTTCCAGCCTCGGCCTGGGATTTCTCGTTTTTCTCGTTCTCAGGCTCTGCCTGGGAATGAATTTCAGGAGACTTGGCCTCCGATTTAGAGCCACGAGACAGCATTACCAGGCACGAGCCTGGTAACGATGTGGGAGGAGTGTTTTGTAGAAGATCCCGGATAGTATTTTGAGTAAGATGCAGTCGCTGATTTAAATTGAATAAGCAGGGAAAGTCATCGCGTGTTTGGGCTTGACGTAAACCTGCTGATCTCGCGTTAACTGTAGAGAATCGAAGCGCTCGCGACTCACGTAAGCTGTTACTACCTGCTCGGATTCTAACACTAACTCGGTTTGTATTTCCCGCCCTAAATGAATGATGCGGCTGACTGTTGCTAATGAAAAACCCGACTCCGGCTTAGTTTTAATTTCCACGTCGTGGGGGCGCAAAAACACTACTTCCGAATGAGCGGCTCCATTATGGCGAGGCGTTGTGGCGTTGCTGGCGAACAAACCCGGAGCATTCGACAGTACATTGACTGGTCCAATAAAACTCATCACAAAAGCTGATGCTGGTTTGTCGTAAATTTCAGCAGGAGTTCCAACTTGTTCCACTCTACCTTTGTTCATTACCACAATTTCATCGGCTACTTCCATAGCTTCTTCTTGGTCGTGAGTCACAAAAACTGTGGTGATGTTAACTTCTTTGTGAAGGTTGTGCAGCCACGAGCGCAATTCTTTGCGGACTTTAGCATCTAATGCTCCAAAAGGTTCGTCTAGTAGCAGCACTTTTGGTTGAACTGCTAGAGCTCTGGCCAAAGCAACCCGCTGCCGCTGGCCGCCGGAAAGTTGCGAAGGATAGCGATCGCCCAAACCGTTCAACTGCACTAAATCCAACAGTTCATCAACCCGCCTGCTAATAGAGCCTTTAGGAACTTTGCGAATCTCCATCGCAAAAGCTATATTTTTCCGAATACTCATGTGTTTGAACAAAGCATAGTGCTGAAACACAAAACCGATATGCCTATCCTGCACCGACTGATGAGTAGCATCTTCACCGATCAGGTAAATCTGACCGCTGTCCGGCGGTTCTAGCCCCGCGATCATCCTCAGCAGAGTCGATTTCCCCGAACCGGAAGGCCCCAACAGCGCGACTAAAGATCCCTTTTTAATTTCCAAATTCACGTTGTCAATTGCGTGGAACGAGCCGAAGTGTTTCGATACGTTCTGAACTGTAATGCTCATGAGTTTATTTACCTATTTTAGGAGCTACAGATGTTAACTCCGAATACCAGACAGATTTACAGTAGTATATCCTGAAAATTATATTTTGCAACACTTGTAACTTTTTGTATTGTATTTCGAGAGCCTACCGATGGGGACTGCGCTTGAAAGTAGACGCTGGCGGGCCCTCCGAGTTAACCCGCTAGCGTTAACGCTTTTTTTGTGATTGCGAGGAACGAATCAATCGCAGTATCTGTTTTCACTCTCGTTTTGCGTTCGGGACGGTCTGATCCCAACCGTATTGGCATCAGGGTTAGAATCGCGGCCCAGCAGTTGCATTTAACGGGGGAACTGGTGGGCCGCAATGGTGAAATTATGCAGAAACCGGGTTTTTTCCGAAAATACGGCATCAAAACCTTTAATTTTTGTAAAAAACCCGGTTTTTTTGCTGTCGATCGATATTCCCTGACTCCCAAAAATTCGCGAGTCCCGGCGATATTGAAGATTTCAGGTACAATTGCTCAATCTGAACTGCGATCGCCCACAATTTATATGACAATAGTTAGTTCAGAACCATACAGGCTTCAGCTTTGACAAACTACCAGAATAGTAAATTCTAACCAGAACACCACTATGGGAAAACCAACAGGCTTTATCGAATTCTTGCGCGAATTACCCTCAGAACTCTCACCAGTCGAAAGAGTCCACAACTGGGACGAATTTCACCTGCCAATGGATGAGGACAAACTCCGCAGCCAAGGCGCGCGCTGTATGGATTGCGGCATTCCGTTTTGCCACACGGGGACAATAATCAGCGGCATGGCAAGCGGCTGCCCGATTAACAACCTCATCCCCGAATGGAACGACCTAGTATATCGCGGACTGTGGAAAGAAGCCCTAGACAGACTCCACAAAACGAACAACTTCCCGGAATTCACCGGCCGCGTCTGTCCCGCACCCTGCGAAGGCGCTTGCGTGCTCGGCATCAACAACCCGCCAGTCACGATTAAAAACATCGAAGCCTCGATTATCGACAAAGGCTGGGATGAAGGCTGGATTACCGCCGAACCGCCAGCCAAACGCACCGGCAAAAAAATCGCCGTGATCGGTTCCGGGCCCGCAGGTTTGTCCGCCGCCGCGCAACTAAATAAAGCCGGTCATTGGGTAACAGTATACGAAAGAGCCGATCGACCAGGCGGCCTGCTAATGTATGGCATCCCCAACATGAAGCTAGACAAAGAACAAGTCGTCATGCGCCGCCTGAAAGTCCTCGAAGACGAAGGCGTGACATTCGTCTGCAACACCGAAGTCGGCAAAGACTTACCAGCGGAACAACTGCTAAAAGAATACGACTCCGTTGTGCTCTGTACCGGCGCCACCAAACCCCGCGACTTAGGCATCGAAGGGCGGGAATTAACAGGCGTCCACTTCGCGATGGACTTTTTGACAGCCAACACCAAAGCAGTTTTAGACAAGAGCACAAACGGCAACTTCATCTCCGCCGAAGGCAAAGATATCGTGATCATCGGCGGTGGCGACACCGGCACCGACTGTGTGGGCACCTCCATCCGCCACGGCTGCAAAAGCCTGGTACAGCTAGAAATCCTGCCCAAACCGCCCTCGGAACGCGCCGCCAACAATCCCTGGCCGGAATGGCCAAAAGTCTACCGTCTCGACTACGGCCAAGAAGAAGCAGCAGCCAAATTCGGCGATGACCCCCGCGGCTATCTCACCACGGCGACAAAGTTCGAGGGCGACGAAAACGGCAATGTCAAAGCTGTGCACACCGTTGAGGTTGAGTGGGCGAAAAACGAGAAAGGGCAGTTCATTCCGAACCAAATCCCGGGCACGGAAAAAGTGTTGCCGGCGCAGCTTGTGTTGCTAGCGATGGGCTTCCTGGGCCCGGAACAGCCCTTGCTGGATGCCCTGGGATTGGAACGGGACGCCCGCAGCAACGTGAAAGCCGAGCACGAAAAATATACAACCAGCATTCCGGGAGTTTTCGCCGCAGGGGACTGTCGCCGGGGACAAAGTTTGGTGGTTTGGGCGATTAATGAAGGGCGCGGCGTGGCGCGGGAGTGCGACCTTTATTTGATGGGGAGCACTGATTTGCCTTAAAGCAACCGGGTTGACGCATTGGTTTGTAGTAAGGACTTCAGTCTTTTCAAACTCGGATTTAAGGACTAAAGTCCTTACTACGAACTTATTACAGAATTAACCCCAATTATGCCAAATTCATTACTTTCGGGTGAGGGTGCTGTCGGTACTTATAGTGAATTACTCAAAAAAGGATGTAGAGGCGATAACCTGACGCCACATCACATACCATCAAATGCGTTTATGGAAGCAAAAGTGCCTGCTTACACCAGAAACAAAGGGATAGCAATGATGATGGAGCATTTGTCACCAGGAATGGGCGGTCGCCACAGAGAAACGCTATCCTATGGACAATCCCCTAACTTAAATATATTACCAAGACAGGCTCTCGCTCGTGAAGTTTGGGATGTGCGATCGATTTATCTCTGTCAAGGACTTTACACCCCAGAAATTAAGCGGGGTTTACAGCAAGTCATTCAGCAAAACAAGTTAGCGTGGCAAGGTGTTTTCGATAAATGGAGGGTTTGATAATGAGCCATAATTCATTAATTAACGTTTTAGAAACTAATAGATTGATGCGTTCCGATGAGGAAGTCGCTGCATTTGAGAATGCTCTAGCCGAACTTGCCAAAAACTCACCAATAGAAAATCTGCGAGAACTGCATCTAGTCTTAGATGACAAATGTCAGCACCCGGAAGTCATGTTTAGTCTCATCCATTTTCTAGAGTCTTTTGACGTAAAAAAGCAACTTCAAGCATTTATTAATGCGGTTCCGCAGTTAATCGTTTCCGCACCGGAATGGACGAAAATTATCCACGCTCGCATCCTAAATGATGAGTCGGCGCGTGCGTGTTATCAAGATATTTTGTCTGCTGTTGACAGCCAAAGCTCACTGATGAAACAAACTATTGAGCTACCAAAAGAATTAGCTGACCTTTTAGAACAATATCTTAAAGAAATTCCTCCGAATCAATTAATTGTCTATTTGCGGGAGCAATTAGGCTTAGTCAAACCAGAATTCCAAGACCTTTCTGATTTGCTAGCAGTAGCAGGAGTCGCTAAAGATAAGTAGGTCACTCTAATTAAACCAAGACTTACGCAAAAATTGGCTTTACACACTACCAATAGCGGTAAGGTGCGCCCATAAGCACCCTAAATATAGAGTAAGTGCGTCCAGGACTGTAAACGTAAAACGCTCTCGCTGTTATATCCCCGACTTATTAAAGAAGTCGGGGATATGGGTATTCTATTTTTTCCTACCAACTAAATTACAACACAGCCCATCAAATTTTTTAACCAAAATTCAAGGGATCGACATCAATAGTTAAACTAACAGAACGCGGCCTGCGTGAAGCGAAGCTATCCCGAAGGGAATCGCGCAACCCGATCAAATCCGACAAATCCACCGACTCATCCAAAGGCAACTTCAGCAAAATCTGCCAGCGATAGCGATTTGCCACCCGCATAATCGCCGCAGGTGCAGGCCCCAACAACTCACACCCCGGTACAGACAATCGATCAATATACTCCTGACAAATAGACGCCAATTGTACCGCCGTCACCGCAACTTCCGCCGCATCAGCACTACTTAACCGCAACAAAATCAGCCGCCCCGAAGGTGGATAATTCAGCGCCGCCCTTTCTGCTAATTCTGTTTCTACAAAATCTGTATATTCGTGCCGCCTAACTGCTTGAATAACCCGATGTTCGGGAGTGTAAGTTTGAATAATTACCCGCCCCGCATCGTCGCCTCTGCCCGCACGGCCCGCGACTTGAGTTAATGTTTGAAAAGCTCGTTCGCTAGCCCGATAATCCGATAAATTCAGCAACCCGTCAGCAGACACAACTCCCACCAATGTGACTCCAGCTAAATCTAACCCTTTCGTCAGCATTTGCGTACCCAACAAAATGTCCGCTTCCCCATTAGCAAATTGCGTTAACAATCGGCGGTGATCGCCCTTATTTCTAGTTGTATCGCTATCAAACCGAATTGCCCGCAATTCTGGAAACAATCTCGTTAATTCCTGTTCGACTCGTTGAGTGCCACTACCAAAGTTTTTGAAGTAAGGAGAACTGCATTCCGGGCAGTTTTGGGGGTGGCGTTCCGTGTGATTGCAGTAGTGACAGCGCAATATTTCTGCTGTTCCTTCGCCGACGTGGTGATAAGACAGAGAAACATCGCAGTTCGGGCATTCCATCACATAGCCGCAACTTCGACAAGAGACAAAGGTACTGTGTCCTCTTCTGTGAATAAATAGAATACCTTGCTGTTGTCTTTCTTGCAATTGTTCCAGGGCATTTTGTAGGGAAACGCTGAAAATCGAGCGGTTTCCTTGCCGCAATTCTTGGCGCATATCGACTACTTCCACAGGCGGCATCGGCCGGGAATAAATACGATCGGGCAATGATAAATAATGGATAGTTGGTAATGAGTAATAATCTCTTCGCGTCCCGACAAAAGTCTCTAAAGCTGGCGTTGCGGAACCTAAAATTAGGGGACAATTTTCTAATTCGGCGCGCCATTTGGCAACGGTGCGGGCGTGGTAGCAGGGGGCTGGTTGGTCTTGTTTGAAGCTGCTGTCGTGTTCTTCATCGAGGATAATTAAGCCGAGGTGAGGTAAAGGTGCGAAAATGGCCGATCGCGTGCCGATGACAATTTGCGGTGTTCCAGTCAGCATCTGACGCCATGTATCGTAACGTTCGCCGTCGGATAGGGCGCTGTGGTAGACGCAAATTTGCTCCCCAAAACGGGCTCGGAATCTGTCGGTAAGTTGCGGTGTGAGGCCGATTTCGGGAACGAGTACGAGGGCGGATTTACCGCTGGCTAAGATTGGGGCGATCGCCTGCAAATACACTTCGGTTTTCCCGGAACCTGTAACGCCGTGCAGCAGCACTTGACGGAATCCCGAAAAAGAGTTAATAAACGCTAAAGCTTGAGCTTGAAAATGAGTTAAAGTTTTGGGTGCATCGGGTAATTGAGCAATGCCACGATCGCCCCTGAGCACTTCCCTTTGATCGATAACAACGCTACCTTTTTGCTCCAAAGCTTTGACAACCGAGGAACTCGTACTGCAAATTCTCAGCAAATCGTTCAGCCACATTTCACCGCCGCCGCGCCGCAACACTTCCAATACTTCTTGTTGGCGCTTGGTTAAATCTGTGACAAATGCACTAGCAATTAATGTCACGGCAGGTTTAAGTTGTGGTTTGGGAGGATGGGGCGGTTCTAAATAACTTTCTACCCAACCGCGTTTCAATAAATCTCGCAATCCCCGATAGCTTCCCTTGACTTGCCCCTGGAGATATTTCCAAGTATAATCGCCGTTTTTTTGAGATTGCAGCAATTGCAAAATTTGATTGGCTGAGGGATTGAGAAATGTTTCGGCATTCGGAGAAATTGCGTCCTTAATTAAACGAATTCGGCGCACAGAACGGCTTAACAAACCGGGCGGCAGCGAGGCTCTAATTACTTGAATTAAAGGTGTGCAATAATAGGTGGCAGTGCGATCGAGCAATTCCCAATAATTAGGCGGGAAAAAACCCGCACTGACCACATCTTCGACATCTTTAACCCGCGCCGGATCTAAGTCGGGCGGCAGTTGAGAAATGAACCGAATCGCGATCGCCCCTACCTGTTGACTGCCAAAGGGAACACTCAAAATATCCCCTGGTTGCACGGTAAGTTCCGCAGGTAAGCGATAAGTAAATAATTTGTTTTCCTCCCCAGGAGAGTCCCCCGCACTCCTAAAAGGAGAGTCCACCAATACCTCGATCCACTCTGCCCGCACGGTGGGGCGCTGTGGCGGTTCGCTGCTGCCGTAGGATGCCCCGGGCTCTGCCGCTATAGGGGTTGACAAACCAAAAGTGACAGTAGACATAGGGTTGCACATCAAACTAGGAGGAGCCGCGGTCAAAGGGAGTTTTCATTATCCCTCAGTTTAGCTCGATCGATCGATCTTAGCTGCGGGAATTGGCGATCGGAATCTCGATCACGAATTCAGTCCCTTCTCCAATTGCGGAGATGCACTCCAACCTCCCGCCGTGTTTGTCCACAACAATTTGATAGCTAATTGACAGTCCCAATCCCGTCCCGTGACCGACTGGTTTTGTGGTGAAAAACGGATTGAAAATTTTCCCTTTTACAGATTCATTCATTCCCAGACCATTATCTTTGATGCTAATTTTTGCCCAATTTGCGCCCATACTAGAAGTAGTAATTACAATCTGGCTAGGATTGGCTTCTATCTCGCCTAGGGAACGATTGTGGTCTTGCTCCCGCAGGGCATCAACAGCATTCTTAATGATGTTCATAAATACCTGATTTAATTGCCCCGGATAACATTCAATTTTCGGTAATTCTCCATAAGTTTTAATAATCTTTAGAGCCGGATGACCGGGTTTTTCTTTAGTTAAACTTTGCAAAATTAACAAGGTGCTGTCAATTCCTTCGTGAATATTAACTGGTTTCTTTTCTGCTTCATCTACCCGTGCAAAGTTGCGTAAAGTCAGCACAATTTCACGAATGCGCTCGGAGCCCACTTTCATTGAGGAAAGAGTTTTCAACAAATCTTCGCGCAGAAAGTTGAGGTCAATTTTGTCAATAAAAGCTTCAATCTCTGCATCTGTTTCGGGATAGCGATCCTGGTACATTGCGAGCAATTTTAAAATGTCGCCAGCGTAGTCATTGACATAGGTAATATTGCCGTATATGAAGTTGACGGGATTGTTAATTTCGTGGGCGATACCAGCTACCAAAATTCCCAACGCCGACATTTTTTCGGCTTCGATCAATTTGAGCTGCATTGTTTGCTGGTTTTCCAGAGCTTTTTCTAGTGTAGACATTCTTGCTTTTAAAATATTTTCGGAATCTCTAAATTCCTCAGTGACTATTTTTAGCAAAGATTCTATTTTTTGATTAAGGGCTGCTAATTGGTTGCGTTCGCTTTCCGAAGTTTCGAGTTTTTTCCGCAGGATTCGATTTTCCTTTTCCAGCTCTTTGATTCGGTTTTCCCAGTCTGTTGGTTCCATCGGCTATTATTTTGAACCTAAAAATAGTGTCAGAATAGTTTTATTAGGAAATTTAGTTGCACCCTTTACTTAGTTAGAACCTCGGCGCACATTGCCTAGCCAATTGTGTCCGAAAATTTCAACAGTCCTT
Organism: Microcoleus sp. Pol11C3; assembly: GCF_036701485.1. NCBI lineage: Bacteria > Bacillati > Cyanobacteriota > Cyanophyceae > Oscillatoriales > Microcoleaceae > Microcoleus > Microcoleus sp. Pol11C3. Next base: position 53,970 of record NZ_JAUBQW010000009.1, read on the forward strand.
TTACTTCGGTCGATCTAAAAATTTTATCTAATATACATTCAAAATGTCAACATATTAATAACAAATCTGGTTAAAACCGATCGCTACTTGTATTCCCCGCTCTCGCATTTGCGGGGTTTTCATCCGATTATTGATAAATAAGCAGGGCGATCGCAAACTTATAAAGGCGGGCACAGCGCGAAAAATTGCCCGATTCAGACAAACGTTGTACAAAACCCGTAGGCAAGGCCAAGCGAAAATATTAAATGTGAGTGCGATCGACCGGGGGCGACGGGAAAAGTGCGATCAACTGGGCGTGCGATCGCCCACAAGGAATCTCAAGTAACAAGCTAATTGCTCTCTCCCAGAACGCAATCACACTATACCATTCCTCCGAAATCTCACTGCAATGTGTCGATCGTACTCACACACCCGCACCATTTTGTGCTAATAACTACTACTTGTGACAACATCGACACAGCAGTTTATATTTGGAGAGTAATTGATGTCAGGTAGCGAAGTTCGTGCCGACTTTTGGATGAGCGAGTACATTACCCCTTGGGATATTTACGTTCACGGCATCATCGCGGTGCTCGCTTACAAGAAAACAGCCTATCAAGAAATGTACGTAGTTCAGACCGGTACCTACGGCAAAGGCTTAGTTTTGGACGGCAAATGGCAATCTTGTACAGGCGACGAGTTTCTGTACCACGAACCCCTGGTACACCCAGCCATGATTTGTCACGGTTCACCCAAAAAAGTCCTCGTTCTCGGCGGCGGAGAAGGAGCTACAATTAGAGAAGTGCTGCGCTGGAAAACAGTTGAAAAAGTCGTGATGATCGACATTGACGGCGAAGTAGTAGAAGCTTGCCGCGAACACCTGCCAGAAATGCACCAAAATGCCTTTGACGACCCCCGCTGCGAAGTAGTAATCGGCGATGCTTTGGACTATTTAGACAACACAGACAAAGATTGGGATATTGTCATTTCTGACTTGTCCGATCCCATTGAAGAAGGCCCATCTTTCCAGTTGTTTACCAAGGAGTATTTTGAGAAAGTTCGCAGCGTAATGTCACCTAACGGATATTTCGTAGTGCAAGCCGGCCCCGTTTCTCCGGCAGAAATGAAAATGCACGCTCGCATTGTAAATACCCTGAAATCTGTTTTCTCCAATGTTCAATCCTGCACCAGCTTTATTTCTACTTATGGAGCTCCTTGGGGTTTTGCGATAGCTTCTAATCAAGAAATAAATACGCGGCCCGAACCCGAAGTTACTGACAAATTACTCGCCGAGAAAACAACTGGCGGGTTGCGGATGTTCGACGGAATTACACTGTTGGGGTTGATGCAAGTTCCCGGTCACTTGCGGCAGGTAATCGGTGCTGAAACCGAAGTTTACACTATGGCAGCACCGCCTAAGTTTTTCGGGAAAGGTTCAGTCGGTCAGTGAAGTTAAATTGAAAGAGAAAAGTAGTTTGGAGTAACTGAGATGGACAATTTAATTCGCATAGTCGCTGCAATTTTTCTTCCCCCTCTGGGCGTATTTTTGACTGTCGGCATCGGTACTGATTTTTGGATCAACCTGGTTCTCACATTTTTGGGCTTTATTCCCGGCATCATTCACGCTGTTTGGGTGATTGCTAAGCACGATCGAGCTTAACTTGAGGGCAAATCCAGTTTTTGGATAATAAACAGGCTAGAGAAAATTTATTTTCTTTTGCCTGTTTTCACCAATTAATCGGTATTAAATCTGCGTTAATCCGCGTACCCTTGGGGAAGGCGAAGCGCCTACATCTGCGGTTAAAAATAAAAAAATCTAATTCATCTCAGAACTAGATTGCACCTCAATTTCTTCACAAACCAATTCAGCAATTTTTTTCGCCGCCCCTGATTTTCCTCGAACCGCCCGCAAACGATCGCCCATTTGTGCTAATTTTTCAGGATGGCTCAAATAGTCGATCGCCAATTGAGCCACAGCATCGGGTTCCAGCTTCCCAATTAACTCCGGCACAATCTCCTCCTGTGCCCAAATATTCGGCCAAGCATAAAGCTTTCCCTTTCCTAATTGCCAGATTAGCCAATTAATCGCCGTAGCAAAAACTGAACCTACTAACGGCAAATTTGCCAGCAATCCCGGCAATCCGTCCCAAGCTTTCATCGCATCCAATTGCTGCGTCGGAATCAAAACAATCATCGGTACAGCTAACGAACCCAATTCGGCAGTATTCGCTCCCACAGTAGTTAAACACAGGCTGCATTCTGATAGCAAATCGTAGGCGGGCGTCTGCGTCCAAAGTTCTACTTGCAACTTATTTGCTGTCTGCAAAAACGGCCGTTCTGTTAAATGAAGTTCGGCGCTGGCGTTCTCAAATAAATGCAGGCAAGGATTTTGTTTGGGGTCGGCAAAACCTGCTAAAGTTTGCACATCTATGGTAGGAGCAACGGGAATTATAAAGCGAGTTTGAGGGCGGAGGCGGTGGATGGATTGGGCGATCGACAAGCATAACGGTACACCTAAAGCTAATTTGGCGGCTTTAGAACCGGGTAACAATCCAATTAGTTCTATTTTCCGTAGGGGCGGTGCCCCCGTGCCCGCCCCGCCCAATTTCCGATTGCCTACTTCCGCAATCAAATCTCCCACAACTGTAAATTTATTAGCATATTTTTGGGGAATTTTAGCAAAAACTTCAGGTTTCATCGCCGCAAATTTATCAATCCAGCGATACCACCGCGCGTCCCATTCAGCATAAGTAACAGTGCGATATTTGAGCCTTTTGCCAATAACAACCGTAAAAAATTGATCGCCGCCTAAAAACAAAACAACTCCTGTTTCATACCAATCCCAATTTTCAGCAGTTTTGCCCGATAATAAGAATGGCAAAAAATGCTCCGACGCCTGCACTCTGTCCACTTCTGGGTAGGAACGGGCGATTTCTGCTTCTTTCCCCGTGGCGTGCGGACAGGGGGACAGCACTACAGAGATTCGCGCTTGAGTGCCCGCGTTTCCCAATTGCTGGCGCAAAGCTTGCACGGCGGGACGCACCCAAGTTGCTAATTCTCCGGGGCCGTTGGAGAGGATTAAAATATCGACTGCCATAGGATTTAATATTTGAGAGGATGCAACGGAGATTTTATGACAGATTTAATTAATGCCGTCAAGACGGGTGATGTTGCGGCTGTAGAAAGTGCGATCGAACAGCGTGCAGATATCAATGCCAAAGATGAGGAAGGTGCGACGGCTTTGACGACTGCGGCTGAGGCTGGCAATTCTGCGATCGTCAAAAAATTGCTGGCTGCGGGTGCGGAGGCAAACAGCCAGGATAATGACGGCTGGACGCCGTTAATGAGTGCCGCTGCTGCAGGACATAGCGAGATTGTACAGCTTTTGCTGGAGGCGGGGGCGGATGTGAATGCTAAAACTAATTTTGGTTTGACGGCTTTGATGAGTGCGGCAGGCAGCGGGCGCACTCAAGTTGTGGAATTTTTAATCGATAAAGGAGCTGATATCAAAGCTAAGGATAATAATACTTGGACTGCGTTAATTTGGGCGTCTTCGGAGGGTCACAAAGATGCGGTTGAGGTTTTGAAGCTAGCGCGCGATCGATCTTAATTATTCACAGGAATTACGAATTAAGGCCAGAGAAACCGGGTTTTTTATCTAATCTGTGAACTATAACGAATGATTATCGTAAAAAAACCCGGTTTCTGATTACCCCATGCGTCCAGACATTCAGAAATTGGGTTGATTCAAGAAACCCGATTTCTGATTAAACCCGATTTCTGAAAGTCTGTGCGTAAGTCCTGTTAAAATTTCATCTACCAGGTTTCTAGCCTACCAGGAAAGGACTAGGCCCAAAGTCAGTGCTAGGAAATGTCTTAGGAAATGTCTGTTGTTTCAAATTTAATCCAGCACTTCCCTCAAGAATTGCAATTCTATCTCCTGCTTTTGAGATAACTAAATCTGCACCCACTGGAGATATTTGATAGTCACTGAGTGCGCCTGATAGCTGGAGTGCATCTCCCTGACTGGGATTGAAGCCGCGAATACGCGCCTCCCCCTGGCCTAAATACAATTCTTGAGTGCTGTTGACGAAGCTGCTACCAGGAGAACCCGAATTATTGTCATAAGCCAAAATAAAAGTATCAGCACCTTCGCTACCAGTCAACGTATCAAATTCGTTGCTACCGTCGCTGGAATAATTGCCATCAAAATCAACTCCAATAATTGTCGTTTTTCCCTTACCAAAAGCAGTAACAATATCATTCCCCGAACTCCCGACAAAAGTTGCCGATCGATTGGTTTCAAATTGCCCAACTTTTGTATACTGGTCGATACCTGAAGCAAAACTTCCTGCTTGAACCGCCGCAGCAACATCAGGATTGCTTGCTAAATATCCAGCTTCCAAAAAGTTATTCACTACAGAAACTTTATCAAAAGAAATTAGGCGATCGAGCCCCTGATTTACCAGAAACGGCATATTCGCACCGCCCTCGACTATACCTACCGGTGCAAAAGCCCTAATCGGCACCACGCTAATCCTAAAATCTCCATTAGGAGTATTGTTATACAGATAGTTGCCTCTCCTTCCCGCTAGGTCGATCTTATCGGCTTGCGGGTTAAAGTTTTTAATCGTAGCGTAGTTGCTGTTGCTAACCCCTCCGTAAAAATTACCCCCATTCACATCGGCAAAATCCCCAACACCGAGCACGAAGGTATCAGCACCTTGACCGCCAATTAGGGTGTCGTTTACGGGGGGGGTAAAGTTAAAAGGTTTTTCATAAACTCTATCGCCCGCTGCATTCAAAGATACTTGAACGCCAGTGATTTCAACTTTTCCTACACCAAATCCCGTCACAATGTCAGTGCCTTTAGTACCGACAAATGTAGCCGAGCGCGTTGGCTCAAATTGTCCAAATTTTCGGTAGTGTTCTCCGCCAGTTTTAAAAAGTCCCGCATTGACTGCTGCTGCTATATCGGGGTTTTTTAGTAAGTATTCTGGTTCAAAAAAGGTGTTCGCGTAAAGGTTTTGTTTTGCTCCGAATTGGACAAAATGATCTAATCCTGATTTAAAAGTTCCGTTCTGTACAAACGGCACAAGTACGGGGTATCGTTTTAAATAAATCGCTTCGTCGTAGTCAGGGGATACTCGCGTGCGACCTTCTTCGTAACCAAACTGAACAAAGTGGTCTAAACCAGAGGCAAAAGGCGCGTTTGGATTGTTTGCGGTACGGACAAGGGGAGCAATATCTGGATTTTGAGCTAGATAGGTTTCTTCGTCAAAGTAACGCGATACTGCGGTGATCCCGCCGGCTTGACCGAATTTTTCAAAGTGTTCTAGTCCCGATTTGATGACTCCTGCATCAATGGCTGGTTTGACCCAAGGATATTGAGCAAGGTAGTATTTTTCGTCAAAAATTGCATAACTAGCCATGTTTTCCTCCTGCGGCTTGAATGAGCTGTTTATGCAATTTATCAATCATCAGTAACTGACACAATACCCGATCGGGTGATTTTAGCCAACAGTCAAATCTCACTTAAGCTCTATGCTTTCTAGCCGAGGAAAGTGATACCGACTGGAGGACTAAATGGATTTATCATCTCAATCGGTTGCAGAGTTAGATTTGATCCGCCCTGAATTCTGGCAAGTGTATCTCCCGATTTTTGAATTAATAAGTCCACCCCTGAGGGAAATATACTCAGTCCATTAAAGCTTTCCACCAACTGAATAAAATCTTTTCCTTTTTCAAAATTGACAATCCTGGCCTCCCCACTGCCCGTATAGAAATCTACCCGGCTGATAAAACTACGTCGGTTGTTGGGAACAGCATCTCCGAGCACGAAGTAATCAATGCCAGAAGTGCCAATCAATGTATCGAATTCAGTGGTAGTCAGGAAAGGCTCTCTCGTGATGTCATCCGAGTTCAAAGCGTCATACTTATTCTTATTAATGCCAAAAGGTGGATTTGGGCCGGCGAAAGCTACTTGCAGTCCGATAATTTGATTTTTTCCGGCTGTAAATCCCGTGACGATATCATTACCGTTGGTTCCTGTAAAAAATCCGTATCGATTTGACTCAAATTGCCCAAATTTTAGATAGTGTTCTCGACCAGTTTTTAAACTTCCAGCCTCCACAACTGCCGCCACATCTGGGTTATCTCCCAAGTAACGTGGTTCAAAGAAACTTGTGCCGTACCTACCTTCTATTTTTCCGAATTTGATAAAGTGTTGCAAGCCGGATTTAAAAATTCCGTTCTGCACGAAAGGAGTTATCTCCGGATGGCGCTTTAAATAAAAAACTTCCTCGTAGTCCGGCGATACTCGCGTGCGCCCTTGTTCGTAACCAAACTGGATCAAGTGATCTAAGCCTGTAGCAAACCGTCCGTTTTGGTTGTTGGCGGTGCGAACAAACAGTGCTATATCTTGATTTTGAGCGAGATAGGTATCTTCGTCAAAATACCGCGATATTTTTGTCAAGTCGGCTGCTTGAAACTGCCGATAGAGCGCAGGAAAGAGCTGATGAATCACAACAAAGAGCTGAGGAAATACAACAGCAGCTTGCCAGATACCGCGATCGCTTTGGTGATTTGCCGGAATAGGAAAGTGCGATCGCACATTTTGCGAAGGTGCGATCGCACTCCCCAGCAGCAATCAGGCAAATCCCCAATAGCTTCGAGATTTCTAGCCAAGTAAAAATCTCGAAAAACCAGCTCCTGGTAATAGATTCAAACTGAGATTTCCGCCGCCTTCAATAACAGCGAGTGTGTCAAACGGAGCAGTTCCGGGAACATCGAAGGGTGAAGCTTTCCTTTGGATAGCTAAATCTCGATTGTTGTTGATGGGCAATATCAAGAATTGATCTGAGAAAGGTGATAAATCATCTCCTAGCTGGATGCTATCCTGACCTTTGGTAAAGTTCCGAATTGTAGCAAAACCCGGCCCGATATAGAAAGTTGCGATTCCGGCCGGGTTCCCCTTACTGCCTTCTATAAGGTCACCGATTACGAATTTATCGCGGCCGCTACCGCCAATGAGAGTATCGAATTCATTGCTGCCGTCACCTTCATACACTCGGCCCTCGCCAAAGCCATTACCTGTACCTAAACCTACTTCAGTTCCAATTAATTCGACATTCCCCACCCCAGCACCGGCAATGATGTCATTCCCCGAACTTCCGATAAAAGTCGCAGAGCGGCTTGGATCGTTTTTGCCGAAATTGAAGTAGTGTTCCCGACCAGTTTTCAACGCTCCCGATTCGACAAAAGGCCGAACATCGGGATTTTTTTGTAAGTATTCTGTTTCAAAAAATGAAGTCCCAAACTGACCGTCTTTGATGCCGAATTGAATGAAATGCTGGTAGCCGTTTTTAAAAGTTCCGTTCTGAATAAACGGCTGTAACTGTCGGTTATTTGCGAGATAAAACGCTTCGTCATACTCAGGCGATACGCGAGTGCGACCTTCTTCGTAACCGTATTGGATAAAGTGGTCTAGCCCGGTTGCAAAAGGGGCGTTTGGGTTGTTGGGGGTGCGGACTAAGGCAGCGATGTCTGGGTTGCCAGCGAGGTAAGTAGCTTCGTCAAAATACCGCGATACTTTAGTTAAGCCGCCTGCTTCACCGAATTTTTGAAAGTGTTCTAGTCCCGATTTGATGACTCCTGCATCAATGGCTGGTTTGACCCAAGGATATTGAGCAAGGTAGTATTTTTCGTCAAAAATTGCATAACTAGCCATGTTTTCCTCCTGCGGCTTTAATGAGCTGTTTATGCAATTTATCAATAATCCATAACTGAGACAATTACCCGATCGGGTGATTTTAGCCAACAGTCTTATAGCACTTCAGCTCTATGCTTTCTCGCCGAGGAAAGTGATAACTGCTGGAGGGTTAAAGGGATTTATCATCCCAATCAATTGCAGATTTAGATTGGCTCCTCCCTGAATTATGGCAATTGTATCTCCCGAGTTTTAAATTAATAAGTCTCCCCATGATGGACTAAGGCAAACCCTGAATAGCAGCGAGATTTCTATCCAAGTAAAAGTATCCAAAAAGAAGATCCTGGTAATTGATTCAACTTGAGATTTCCGCCACCTTCAATAACAGCCAGCGTGTCAAAGCGACTAATTTCGGTAACTCCATTTTTAACGACGGGCAAGCCGTTTGTTTGAATAGCTAAATCTCGATTATTGTTGATGGGAAACACCAATAATTAATCGAAGGAAGTCATTACTAGCTGAATGTTATCCTGACCTTGGGTAAAGTTCCGAATTGTCGCAAAACCCGGCCCGATGTAGAACTGTTGGAGGCTCGACAAGCCCCCCCTAGTGCCTACTGGGAACTCTGACAAGTCGCCGAGCACGAATGTATCGCGGCCGTTACCGCCAATGAGAGTATCGAATTCATTGCTGCCATCACTTTCATACCGTCGCAGGCCCCTAGGGGCTTCTACTTCAACTCCAATTAATTCGACCTTCCCCACCCCTACATCAGTGAGGATGTCATTGCCGGAAGTTCCGACAAAAGTCACCGGCCGGCCCGTCGGATCGAATTGCCCAACCTTGAAATAGTATTCGCGAGGGGTTTTCAAGGTTTCAGATATGATAAGCCCACCGGCCTCGTTATTGAAGAATTGCGGTTCAAAGAAAGAAGTAGGCAACCGACCGTCTTTGGCCCCGAATTGAATGAAATGCTGGTAGCCATTTTTAAAAGTTCCATTCTGAATAAACGGCTGCAAATCTCGGTTAGTTGCTACATAAAATGCTTCGTCATACTCAGCCGATACGCGAGTGCGACCCTCTTCGTAACCGTATTGGATAAAGTGATCTAAGCCTGTAGCAAAAGGCGCATTTGGGTTGACAGTGCGGACAAAGGGTTTAAGGTCTGGATTTCCCTCAAGGTAAGTATCTTCGTCAAAGTACCGCGATATTTTTGTGAGGCCCGCGGCTTGACCAAATTTTTCAAAGTGTTCTCTTCCAGATTTGATGATTCCTGCATCAATGGCTGGTTTCAGCCACGGATATGAGGCAAGGTAGTATTGTTCGTCAAAGATATCGTAATTCATTAGACCTCTTGCAAAAATCCTTTTCATCAATTGATGGGACGGGCTCTCCGGCCCATCCCACAAGAAAACATAACTCTTGTGGGATGGGCCGGAGAGCCCGTCCTAATTATTTTTGCAAGAGGTCTATTGTTGCTCTTTTAAGAACGTAAAGTGCGATCGTACTTTTTCCTAGCACATTACCCTACAACCAACAAAAAAGTCATTAATCATCAGCATTAGCTAATGACTGATGACTGATGACTAATGACTAATTACTGATGACTAATGACTATCCAATCAAGAAAGTACCGTTACCGTTAGATTCTTGGAAAGTCAAACCCAAGGTTGCTCCTCCTTCAATCACGCCGAGCACATCTCCAAAACGTTGGATTGACAAATTGTTGCCAACCGGAGTCAGGCTGTAGCCGTTTAAAGAAGTTCCTTGCAGTTGGATAAAATCGTTTTCGATGTCGAAGTTGCGAATCGTAGCTTGACCGTTACCCAAATACAGCGGTGTCGGGGTGACATTCCCGGCTGTAGCAGGAACTCCCAGTACGAATATATCAGGTCCCGGACCGCCAATCAGGACATCGAACTCATTGGTACCAAAGCTTTCATACTGCCGGTTGCGGCTGGGATCGATACCTACTTCCACTCCAATCAGTTCGGTATTCCCCACACCAACACCAGTGACAATATCGTTGCTGCGGCTACCAACAAAAGTTGCCTTGCGACTTGGCTCGTTTTTCCCGAAATTGAAGTAGTGATCCCGACCAGTGTTCAAGGCTCCAGAGTTGACAAACGGTACAATGTCGGGGTTTTCTTTTAAGTATTCGGGTTCAAAAAACGAAGTTCCAAAACGACCTTCTTTTGAGCCGAATTGAATGAAATGCTGGTAGCCTGATTTGAAAGGTGCATTGGGGCCGATAAACTGTACCAGATCTGAGTTATTTTTTAAATAAAAATCTTCGCTGTACTCAGGTGATACTTGGGTGCGGCGCTGTCCTTCATCGTAACCGAACTGGATAAAGTGATCGAGGCCGGTCGCAAACGGTGCGTTTGGATTAACTGTGCGGACGAACGGTGCAATGTCTGGGTTGGCGGCAAGGTAAGTAGCTTCGTCAAAATAACGCGATACTTTAGTTAAGCCGCCTGCTTCACCGAATTTTTGAAAGTGTTCTAGTCCCGATTTGATGACTCCTGCATCAATGGCTGGTTTGACCCAAGGATATGAGGCGAGGTAGAATTGTTCGTCGAAAATTGCGTAGTTAGCCATGTTTCCCCTTCAGGTTTGGATGAGTTTGAGAGTTTATAGCAATTAGCTTTCCATGAACTAGATCGCCGATCAGGAATTTACACAAAACAGACATTATTAAATGGTTTTAAGTTCCTGGTAAAATGTCAACTTTTGTGACTCGGCAATTATCCGAAGGCTACATTATGCCTTCACAAATTATGCCTTTTTCCCATCAGTTAATTGGTGAGCGCAAGTTTGATATATTCTACAAAACTTGGAACTTTTTTCAGGATTTCTTCCTCAATGGTTGGTTAATTTTTAATTATTTTTATCCAATCCATTAATTCTATGCACATTATAAATTTATTGTCAAGTAAAATTTTGTAAATAAAATATGGAGTATTTGCTCAAGGAATTTATAAAAAAATGTAACGAAAAGTTGGCCTAAATTTGTCGAATTGTGTCATGTGCAGGCTCAAATCGCCTAATGGCAAGCATTTTCTGGTAAAAATGCTTATGGGATAAAAAAATTCCCGATTCCCGAAAACAGCATCTTAAAGGAGCCTAACCGGATGTTCACTCACGTCAAGCCCACCATTCGCCACGTCGTGCCGGAAAACTTGCAGGGGCGATCGCTCATGAAGGTGGTCTATGTCGTACTAGAACCGCAGTATCAAAGCGCCCTCTCCGCAGCGGTTCGAGCGATAAATAACAAAAATCCGAATCTGGCAATAGAAATCAGCGGCTACCTGATCGAGGAACTCCGCAGCCCGGAAAATTACGAGGCCTTCAAGCGGGATGTGGCGGATGCCAATGTATTTATTGCTTCTCTAATTTTCATTGAAGATTTGGCCGAAAAAGTGGTAGCGGCGGTGGAACCGCTGCGCGACAGCTTGGATGTCGCCGTTGTCTTCCCGTCGATGCCAGGGGTGATGCGACTCAATAAAATGGGCAGTTTCTCGATGGCACAGTTGGGACAAAGCAAAAGTGCGATCGGCGAATTCATGAAAAAACGGAAGGAAAAATCCGGGAGTTCCTTCCAAGACGGAATGCTGAAACTGCTGCAAACTTTGCCGAAAGTGCTGAAATATTTGCCCATCGACAAAGCCCAAGATGCCCGCAACTTCATGCTGAGTTTCCAGTATTGGCTGGGCGGTTCCCAAGAAAACTTGGAAAACTTCTTGCTGATGCTGTCACATAAATATGTATTCAAAGGCCAGGAACAGCTAACTTTTCAAGAGCCCGTTGTCTACCCGGATATGGGAATTTGGCATCCTTTGGCACCGTCGATGTTTGAGGATGTAAAAGGATATCTCACCTGGTATAATGCCCGCAAAGATATTTCCGCAGACCTCAAAGATCCCCTCGCACTTTGCATCGGTTTAGTGTTGCAGCGGACTCACTTAGTCACCGGAGATGACGCGCACTACGTAGCAATGGTGCAGGAATTTGAGGCAATGGGCGCGCGGGTTCTACCGATTTTTGCCGGCGGTTTGGACTTCTCGAAACCCGTTGAAACCTTTTTCTTGGAAGTTGGGGCGAAAGGTGTGACACCGCTGCCGATCGTTGATGCGGTGGTTTCTCTGACTGGTTTTGCCCTGGTGGGCGGCCCGGCGAAACAAGATCACCCGAAGGCGATCGAGACTTTGAAAAAGCTAAACTGCCCTTACATGGTGGCTTTGCCGTTGGTTTTCCAAACGACGGAAGAGTGGGAAAATAGTGATTTAGGATTGCACCCGATTCAAGTTGCTTTGCAAGTTGCCATTCCTGAGTTGGATGGCGCGATCGAACCGATTATTTTGTCGGGAAGAGATGGCGCAACTGGAAAGGCGATCGCCCTCCAAGACCGAATCGAGGCGATTTCCCAGCGCGCCTTGAAGTGGGCAATGCTGCGCCGTAAACCAAAATTAGATAAAAAAGTTGCGATCACAGTTTTCAGTTTCCCGCCCGACAAAGGCAACGTTGGAACAGCAGCTTACCTCGACGTTTTCGGCTCGATTTACGAAGTATTGAAAGCCCTAAAAGGCAACGGTTACGACTTGCCAGAATTGCCGGATTCCGCCGAAAAACTGATGCAAGAAGTCATCCATGACGCAACAGCCCAATACCAAAGCCCGGAATTAAATGTTGCTTACCGGATGTCCGTAGCTGAATACGAAGAATTCACTCCTTACTCGGAACGCTTGCAAGAAAATTGGGGTCCGCCTCCGGGACATTTGAACAGCGACGGACAAAATTTGCTGATTTTTGGCAAACATTTTGGCAATGTGTTTATCGGAGTGCAACCTACTTTTGGATACGAAGGCGATCCGATGCGGTTGTTATTCTCTCGTTCTGCTAGCCCGCACCACGGTTTTGCTGCTTACTATACATATTTGGAGCGCATTTGGGGTGCGGATGCGGTGCTGCACTTTGGCACTCATGGTTCGCTAGAATTCATGCCCGGTAAGCAGATGGGAATGTCTGTCGATTGTTATCCTGACAGTTTGATCGGCAAGATTCCTAACCTCTATTATTACGCTGCTAATAATCCGAGTGAGGCAACAATTGCTAAGCGCCGCAGTTATGCTGAAACAATCAGTTATCTGACTCCTCCGGCGGAAAATGCTGGTTTGTACAAAGGTTTGCAGGAACTCAGCGAGTTGATTGCTTCCTATCAAACTTTGAAGGATACGGGCCGGGGTGTGGCGATTGTTGATGCGATCGTCGAAAAATGCCGTTTGGTGAATTTGGACAAGGATATCGCCTTACCTCCCGAACAAGAAAGAGGGGTTGCTGCGGGAATGACTTCGGAGGAACGAGACAATTTAGTTGGCTTGGTTTACCGCAAGTTGATGGAGATTGAGTCGCGGTTGTTACCTTGTGGTTTGCATATTATTGGTAAGCCGCCGACTGCGGTGGAGGCGATCGCAACTTTAGTAAATATCGCCAATTTAGACCGCGAAGAAGACAACCTGATCAGCTTGCCGCGAATTATCGCTAACAGTCTGGGACGCGATATCGAAGAAGTTTATACCAACAGCGACAGAGGCATTTTAACAGATGTCGAATTGCTGCAAAACATCACCTTGGCCTGTCGGGATGCCGTTGGCGCTTTGGTGAAGGAACAAACCGATGCTGAGGGTAGAGTTTCCCTGGTTTCCAAGTTGAATTTTTTCAACATGGGCAAGAAAACACCTTGGATTGAAGCTTTGCACGCCGCCGGTTACAAAAAGGTCGATCCAGAAGCGATTAAACCGCTGTTTGAGTATCTGGAATTCTGCTTGCAGCAAGTTTGTGCCGATAACGAATTGGGCGCTTTGTTGCGCGCGTTAGAAGGCGAGTTTATTGTGCCTGGCCCCGGTGGCGATCCGATTCGCAACCCGGATGTTTTGCCGACGGGCAAGAATATGCACGCTTTGGACCCGCAGTCAATCCCGACGACGGGGGCGGTTAAGTCTGCTAAGGTTGTAGTCGATCGGCTATTAGAAAGACAGCGCCTTGATAACGGTGGCAACTATCCCGAAACCATCGCCGTTGTGTTGTGGGGAACCGACAACATCAAGACATACGGCGAATCACTCGCGCAAGTAATGTGGATGGTGGGAGTGAAGCCAGTTCCCGACGCTTTGGGCCGGGTAAACAAACTCGAATTGCTTTCTTTAGAAGAGTTGGGACGCCCTCGGATCGACGTAGTAATTAACTGTTCCGGCGTATTCCGCGACTTGTTCATCAACCAAATGAATTTGTTAGATAAAGCTGTGAAAATGGCAGCGGAAGCCGACGAACCGTTAGAAATGAATTTCGTCCGCAAACACGCCTTGAAGCAAGCGGAAGAAATGGGAATCAACCTGCGACAAGCAGCAACCCGGGTATTTTCCAATGCCTCTGGTTCCTATTCATCTAACATCAACTTGGCGGTGGAAAACAGCACCTGGGAAAGCGAAGCTGAGTTGCAGGAAATGTACTTAACTCGCAAATCCTTCGCCTTTTCTTCCGATAATCCAGGAACAATGGAACAAGACAGGAAGATTTTTGAATCCTCCTTGAAAACTGCGGAAGTCACCTTCCAAAACTTGGATTCTGCGGAGATTTCGCTAACCGACGTGTCGCACTATTTCGACTCCGATCCGACTAAATTAATCGGCAGTTTGCGCGCAGATGGGAAGAAACCGACATCCTTTGTTGCTGATACGACGACAGCGAACGCGCAGGTACGGACGCTATCAGAAACCGTGCGTTTAGATTCGCGGACTAAGCTGCTGAATCCGAAGTGGTACGAGGGGATGTTGTCGCACGGCTATGAAGGCGTGCGGGAGATTTCTAAGCGTCTGGTGAACACGACTGGATGGAGTGCGACTGCTGGCGCTGTGGATAATTGGGTGTATGAGGATGTGAACTCTACGTTTATCGAAGATGCGGAGATGCAGAAGCGTTTGCTGAATCTGAATCCTCATTCGTTCCGCAAGATTGTCAGCACTTTGTTGGAGGTGAACGGCCGGGGTTATTGGGAGACTTCGGAGAGTAATTTGGACAGGTTGCGTGAGTTGTATCAGGAGGTGGAAGACCGGATTGAGGGGGTAGACTAAGGTTCCGAATTAGTGTAGAATGGTGTCAGGGTAAGCAATTACCCTGACACTTATTTTTAGAGTATTAAAGCAAAGACAATAATGAAAATTTTAATTAATGGCTCAAACAGACAAACTAATAGCTAAGCTGATGCTTGGGGCATCGGATGCTAACTTTTCCTTTAGCGATTTATGTGAAGTTCTCCAGATTTTAGGATTTGAGGTAAGGATTAAGGGAAGTCACCATATTTTTAGTAAGGAAGGTGTCGAAGAAATTCTAAATCTCCAACCACAAAAAGGAGATAGCTCAAAAGCTAAGCCTTTTCAAGTTAAGCAAGTTCGTGCAGTAGTTTTGAAGTATAAACTGGTCAATCAAGATGATAATGAAGTATGAAGTAATTATTTACTGGAGTCAGGAAGACCAGACTTTTATTGCCGAAGTGCCTGAATTACCTGGCTGCGCCGCCGATGGTGAAACTTATCAAGAAGCTCTGCAAAATGTAGAGGTGATTATGCAGGAGTGGATTGAGACTGCTCAGGAATTAGGGCGAATTGTCCCTCAACCGAAAGGTAGATTGCTGTTTGCATAGGATTTGTGCTAAATCTTGAGTCGGTTTGCTAAAGTGCGATCGGGCTTACAGAATTAGCAGCAAAGTTAAATTAACCCGCTACGGTACATTTTTGCGGTCAAGGTGGTGTTTACTCCTGTCACAGGCGCTGAGATTACCTCGATAGCTTGACACTGATATCATATTATGATATCATATCAGGATATTTGTGCCTAAACCAAGTGTGATATGGTTGTTGACAAACCAGTAGAATCCTTTGCCAAACTGAATTATAGCCTCTCAGATTTCTGCTTCGAGGCGAGTAGAAGTTATGCTGTCAGTAGCTCCGCTGGCGCGCTGCAACTTATGCCGCACTTGGTTGAGTCACAACTCAGCATTAACATAACTAAGGAGCTATTTATGGAGCTGAATAATAAACAGCGCAAGATTTTAGAAGCAATTTTTACAGACCCTATACTCACTAATATTAATTGGCAAGATATTGAAAATCTATTTATAGCTGTAGGTGCTACTATTACTCAAGGACAAGGTTCGCGGGTTCGAGTTTTATTAAATGATTTTAGAGCAGTTTTTCACGAGCCACATCCTCAAAAAGAGACAGATAGAGGAGCGGTTAAATCTGTTAGGGAATTTTTGATTAAGGCAGGGGTTGAACTATGATGACTTAGCTGTTAAGGGGGCAATCCTGATTAATTGCCCCAAGTTAAGAAGGCTACATTTAATCGAAGATTCATCTACCATAACGTTCCCAAGTGTTTAGAGAGCAATAATTATTACAGCCATGATGACTTATAAAAGTTACACAGCCCATGTTGAAGTAGATTTAGAAGCGGAAATTCTTTTCGGGCGAGTGCTTGACATTAATGACGTAGTGACTTTTAAGGCGAAAACTATTGAACAAGCTCGCCAAGAATTCCAAAATTCGATCGACGATTATTTAGAGTTTTGCAAAGAATTAGGACAGGAACCGGATAAACCTTTTTCAGGTAAACTTCCCTTCCGCACTACTCCCGAAAATCATCGCAAAATCTTTATTGCTGCAAAGAAAGCTGGTAAAAGTATTAACAATTGGATGGATGAGGTTTTAAGTAGAGCAGCCGATCGAGCAATTAATACTTAATTAGCTAAGGATAATGAATGCTGTGCTGCGATCGTATGTTGAACATCACATCAAGAGCGGTCAATAAATGTGCGATCGCCCTTTTTTTCCCAAGTCCGCGCGAGCAAAGCTATCTTCCCGCATGGGTTCGGTGAAGGGTAGGGAATCGCCCATCTTTATTAAGCCTCAAACGGGTTAATCAGTGTGAGTTCAGCAATCCACTGAAAATCCCCTATATTTCTTGTTACTAAAGTTCTGTCATATACCAAAGCTGTTGCCGCAATAATAGCCTCCCCAAGTGTCATTATCCTTATCTGTCGCAACAGGACTGCGCGATCGAGTACAGCGTTAGAAATTGGTAGAACCTCCACCACACCAAAGAATTCCTCAAAGTACAATCTATACTCTTCAGTTAGCCGATGATAACCCAAGACTTCAAGGTAACTTATTGCCGATACAACTATGTCATTTTCGCCAATAAAATGCCTAATCTGCGAGTTTTCTGGCTGGGAAGCGTAGATAATAATATCACTGTCTAGCAGCATTCATTATTCATCCCTACCTGGAAGTGGACGGTCTTGACGCAAATCTCGCTGCCATTCCACTGGATCGCTAATATCAGCAAAGACATTATTTGCTGCAATTTTTTCCAATATTTCAACTATTCTCTGACGGCGAAACTCCGCACTTAAAGTCGATCGCTCTTCTTGTAAAGTAACGTAAACTCTGACAAGGCGATCGCCTTGTCTTGGAACCTCATTAGCCCATTCTAAAAGGTTTCCCTTCAATATAGCCTCGAATATTCGTTGCATAGCTAATATCAACTATTATTTATTTTTACTATTATAGCCCTTGGATTACTGGCTCGCCCTTTTCTTCCCTATCTGACTCATCCCATTCTGCTCTAAGTTGCAACTGTAATTCCAAAGCATCTACTCGTTTAGACAAAAAACCTCCCCATCTCTTTAAATTTGTCCTGGGCAATCTTTCACTACTACCCTCAGTCTGGGTTGTTACCCGATCGCGAACCAATGCTGACAATACTTCTAACAGTTGCTGTTGCTCTTCAAGAGTGAGATTTTGAGCCTGACTCAGTACCTCGCTATAAGTAGACATAGGCTTTATGTTGAAATTTTTTGGCTGATTGTTATTATAGCAATTTAGGATTGAGGGAAGTGCGATCGCCCTTTTCTTCCCAAAGTACGATCGCCCTGAGCTTCCCCTGCAGGGCAGTTTATTTTTGAGAAATATTGGCAGTAACTTTAATGTTATCACCTGCGCTTCAACCCCAGCACGCTGAGAAAAAAGCTCGACAAAACCATCTGCAAACCGACAGTAAGGCAAGTGAGCGAGGGAATAACCAAACGCAGAGTTTTAGAAGGGTAGAGAGTACCGAAAGCCGTTTTGCTCCAGATAGTTAATGACAAGAACGAGCCAACTATTCCGATTAAAATCAGCGTGACTCCGACAATCAATCCTGTCTCTAACGTGACATAGCGAAATATTTTGTTGAGTTTGGGGTCTTCGGGCAGGAATTTCTCGCTGATGGCAAAAATCTTGGTGAAAAAAGCGAAAGTTACTGCTTGAAAACCGATGATAATTGCGATCGCACCATACAGCAGCGTGTGCACATCAAAGCTGATACTCCCAATCTTTTGAGTACCGGGTAACAGCCAAACCACGATAATTAGACCCCAAATCATCAGCGCAGTACCCGGATACAAAAACAGCCACCGAGGACTGTAAAGCAGCAAAAATCGCAGGTGCCGCCAGCCATCTCGCCAAGTTCGCAAGTGCGGCGGCCGGCTGCGGCCGTCGGGAGAAAGTACAGTTGGGATTTCAGTTATCCGCAGCTTGTATACAGAAGCCTTGACTACCATTTCGCTAGCAAATTCCATCCCCGTTGTTTGCAAGTCGAGTTTCAAAATAGAGTCTCTCCTAAAACCCCTGAGTCCGCAGTGAAAATCGCCGACGGGACTTGCAAAGAATAGCCGCCCAACCCATGTCAGCACCGGATTTCCTAAATATTTGTGCAGCGGCGGCATTGCACCCGGTTTGATGCCCCCTTGAAAGCGGTTTCCCATTACTAAGTCGAAACCTTCTCGCAACTTGTTGACAAAAGCGCCGAGGTTTGAAAAATTGTAGCTGTCGTCAGCATCGCCCATGATAATATACACTCCGCGCGCTGCGATGATGCCTCCCATCAGGGCGCTGCCGTAGCCCTTGGCTGCTACGGGCACAACTCTGGCTCCCATTCGGGTAGCGATATCTTGAGAACCGTCAGTGCTGCCGTTGTCTGCTATGATGACCTCGCCGACAATATCAAGTTCGCGCAGGAACTTCTGTGCCTTCTCGATGCAGATTTCTAAAGTTTCGGCTTCGTTCAAACAAGGCATGAGTATCGATAGTTCTAGAGTGTATTCTCCGCTTTGGTTGGTCTGCTCTGCCATATATTTGTTTGACTCTCGATCGCGATCGACCATACTTGATTTTCCCGTATCTCTGCTTAAAATATTAGTGGTGAATAAAACCTAATAAAACTTAACTAAAGTTTTTCTAGTTCTTGGAAACGGCAATTCTTGATTGTACTATAGGTTAGTAAACTTATGAATAGAAGCGTTTTTCTGTTATTGCTTGCTGCAATATTGTGCGGCGTCGCAGGTCAATTCAGCCTGAAGGCAGGGGCTAAAATATTAGGGCCGATTGGCGCTGCTAATTTAATGGAAAAAATTATAGCAATGGCTACTCAGCCGTTGATTGTAGGCGGTCTTTCTTTGTATGCAATTTCTTCGATCGGCTTTATTGTAGTTTTGTCGCGGGCAAACCTTAGCATAGTCTCGCCTTTACTGTCAATTAGTTACCTGTTTACTGTTTTAGGCGGCAAACTTATATTTCACGAGCCTTTGCCACCGCTGCGGTTAGTAGGCGTGGGGCTAATTATGACGGGAGTAATTTTTGTACTCAGAGGTCAAGTAGGGGGAGTGAGCGGGGGCAACTAGCGATCGCTTTTAAGATTGACGCTTGAGTGCTTAATTGATAACTTAGGTCAAAGGGTGTATTTGAGCCTTCTGTTATGAAATGATGCTGCTGTATGTCTAATATTTCTGAGCCTGTGAATCCCCATCAATTATTGAGCGATCGCACCGCAGTTCTTGCTACCATGCACCAAAAAGAACGCGTGATGGCTCCCGTTTTGCAACGAGAATTGGGCGTAAAAATCCTAGTACCTGCGGAGCTTGACACTGACACTTTCGGCACCTTCACCAGAGAAGTTAAACGCTTAGGAACACAAATAGAAGCGGCTCGCCAGAAAGCACAAAAAGCTCTAGAAATTGCGGGCGAAACTCTTGCCTTTGCCAGCGAAGGTACTTTCGGCCCTCACCCAATGATGCCGTATCTACCAGCGAACAGAGAAATCGTAATTTTATTAGATCGAGCCAACAATCTAGAATTAATCGGCGAATCTTTGTCCGTGGAAACTAACTACAGTCACCAGTTAGTTTCCAGTATAGAAGAAGCAGATGATTTTTCTAAAAAAGCAGGATTTCCCGAACACGCACTGGTGGTTATAGTTGGCGATGCTGCACTCGGTAACGGCGAAATTGTCAAGGGCATTAGGACAGAAAAACAACTTTTTGACGCTGTGACAACAGGCTTAAAAAAATCGTCAACCGGTCGAGTTCACGTCGAAACAGATATGCGGGCGATGTACAATCCAACTCGGATGAAAAACATCGAAAATGCAACTCTCGATTTAGTTAAAAAATTCAAGCAATCCTGCCCGGAGTGCGGTTGGCCGGGATTCGATATTGCTGAGACGAAAATCGGATTGCCCTGCGGACTTTGCTATTTTCCGACTCAGCTAGTGCGATCGGCAATCTATAAATGCAAAAAGTGCGGTTATACTAAAGAAGAACTATTTCCAGACGGTCGAGAGACTGCCGATCCTTCTCTCTGTCAGTATTGCAACCCTTAAAAATAAATTACTAATGATAGCCGTAGAAACAGAACGCAATTGGAAACCCGTTATTAAAGAATTTGAAACTGTAGTCGGCAAAAAAGGCGTTGTACAGCGCCGCGAAGAATTGATTGTCTATGAGTGTGACGGACTCGCCAGCTACCGCCAGCGCCCCGCCCTGGTGGTATTGCCTCGAACTACCGAGGAAGTGGCGCAAGTTGTCAAAATATGCGATCGCAACTCAATTCCCTGGGTGGCTAGAGGCGCAGGAACCGGCCTTTCCGGCGGCGCTTTACCTGTAGAAAACTGCGTGCTGATTGTCACTGCCCTGATGCGAAAAATCCTGAAAGTAGACTTAGAAAATCAGCAAGTTGTTGTGCAACCGGGAGTAATTAATAACTGGGTAACGCAAGCAGTTAGCGGCGCCGGTTTCTACTACGCGCCCGATCCTTCCAGTCAAATTGTTTGTTCGATTGGCGGCAACGTTGCGGAAAATTCTGGCGGGGTTCACTGCCTCAAATACGGAGTTACAACGAATCACGTTTTAGGATTAAAATTGGTACTTCCCGACGGTTCTATTGTCGATGTCGGTGGCGAAATTCCCGAAATGCCCGGTTACGATTTAACTGGTGTATTTGTCGGTTCTGAAGGCACTTTAGGAATCGCCACAGAAGTTACTCTGCGAATTCTCAAAGCGCCAGAATCGATTTGCGTTCTCCTAGCGGATTTTTCCAGTATAGAAGCAGCGGGCGAATCGGTTTCCGATATTATCAGCGCGGGCATTATTCCCGGCGGCATGGAAATCATGGACAACATCAGCATCAATGCTGTGGAAGATGTGGTGGCAACTGGATGTTATCCCCGCGATGCGGCGGCTATTCTCCTCGTAGAAATCGACGGTTTAGAAGTGGAAGTTGCCACTAACAAACAGCGGATAGCTGATATTTGCAAGCAGAATGGAGCGCGAAATATCACAACGGCTCATGACCCGGAAACGCGCCTAAAAATTTGGAAAGGGCGGAAAGCTGCTTTTGCGGCGGCGGGTCATCTCAGCCCGGATTATTACGTGCAAGATGGCGTAATTCCACGAACCCAAATGGCTTATGTTTTGAAAGAAATTGAGGGTTTGAGTGAGAAATATGGTTATCGAATTGCTAATGTATTTCACGCGGGAGACGGGAATTTACACCCGCTGATTCTGTACGATAACTCGGTAAAAGGTGCGCTGGAAAAGGTGGAAGAATTGGGCGGAGAAATTCTCAGGCTTTGCGTGAAAGTTGGGGGAAGTCTTTCGGGGGAACACGGCATCGGTGCTGACAAGAAGTGTTTTATGCCGGATATGTTTTCGGAGGTAGATTTGGAGACGATGCAGTGGGTTCGTCAGGTGTTTAATCCGAAAGGTTTGGCGAATCCTGGGAAGATGTTTCCGACGCCGAAGACTTGCGGGGAAGCGGCGAGGGCTAAGGTTGAAACTTTTAAGAAGTTGGAGGGTGCAGAGGTTTTTTAATTCGCTATTTATGCGGGTAAGGTGAGCCGAAAAGCACCTGATAATTGTCTCTACAATGGGGAGGAAGAGCCTCTAAATATGCGTTCCCAGCCAGAGTCGGGGAACGAGAAAAAACGATTTTTATCGTTTTTGAGGAGTGCGAGCGTCCCGATCGCTTGTTTGCCTATATATCAAGTTGGTAAGGTGCAGATTGCACATTCCGTGCTAATGTGCGATCGGCATTTTGATAGTAAATTCCGTGCCCTTCCCCAATTCCGAAGTACAATATAATTCGCCTTTGTGTCTTTCTACAATAATTTGATAGCTAATTGACAAACCCATTCCCGTGCCTTTACCAATGGGCTTGGTAGTAAAAAATGTATCAAATATCTGCTGTTTGACTTGCTCAGTTATTCCCGGGCCGTTGTCGGCAATTTTAATTTCTACAAAATTGCTGGCTACTTCTGTGCAAATCCTAATTTGGCTGGGATTATCTCGCATTTCTTCACAAGTTCGCCTAGTGTTCGCATCTTCTAAAGCATCGATCGCATTGCTGAGAATATTCATAAAAACTTGATTGATCGGCCCAGCAAAACACTCAACAGTCGGCAATTCTCCGTATTGTTTTACAATTTGAATGGGCGGCTTTTCTCCGTTCCCTTTCAAACGGTGATTTAGAATTAACAGCGTGCTATCAATACCTTCGTGGAGGTTAACGAGTTTCATCTGTGAATCGTCATGGCGCGAAAAGTTCCGCAGCGACTGCACAATCTGGCAAATCCGCTCGACACCAACGCTCATTGAAGACAGTATTTTAGGTAAATCTTCTGCTAAAAAATCGAGCTCATTTTCTTCTCTTTTCTGTTGAATCTCCGCGACTGGGTTAGGATAGTGCTGTTGATAAAGTTCGAGGTGTTCAAACAAGTCTTGAGTATAATTTGTGAGATGAGCGAGATTGCCGTAAATGAAGCTGACTGGGTTGTTAATTTCGTGAGCGACGCCAGCAAGTAGCAATCCCAAACTAGACATTTTTTCGCTTTGAACTAATTGGGAATTAGTGGCTTTGAGTTGGTTAAGTGTGGCGGCTAGTTGAGCGGCTTGTTCTCTGCTTTGCGCTTCGGAATTATGCAAGGCTTCTTCGGCTTGTTTGCGCTCAGTGATGTCTCTCTGCACGCCAATAAAATGAGTTAATTTGCCCATGCGATCGCGCACGGGAGATATGGAGAAACAATTCCAGAAAGCGGTTCCGTCTTTGCGGTAATTCTTTAATATTACCTTGCATTCGCTTTCTGTTTGCAAGGCTTGGCGAATTATTTCTACTGCCGCCGGATCAGTATCGCTTCCGTGCAAAAATCTGCCGTTTTTTCCGATAATTTCCTGCCGCCGATAACCTGTCATGCTTTCAAATGCGGGATTGCAATAAATAATTGGATTTTCGGGGTGAGTGGCGTCATAAATCGTAACTCCGGTGCTAGTAGCTGCTATAGCCCGATCGTACAACCAAAGCATTTCTTCTGCCCGCTTGCGATCGGTAATGTCCCGCAGCGTAGCTAAATAAGCCATTTCTCCCTCCCATTCCGTTTCCACCAGCCGCATTTCTACTACAGCATTTGCTTTCTGCTTGCGAATAGCTTCAACTTCTGTTTGCACGACGCGCATTCCTGCTGATTCTGTTTCTCCAACTTGGGGAATCATATCCGTGTCCATCTCAATGTCGCAAGCTGAAGCTTCTACTACCAAATTGCCAAAAAATTCTTGACCTAAAAGTTCC
The DNA here is from genome assembly GCF_036701485.1 of Microcoleus sp. Pol11C3. Taxonomy (NCBI): domain Bacteria; kingdom Bacillati; phylum Cyanobacteriota; class Cyanophyceae; order Oscillatoriales; family Microcoleaceae; genus Microcoleus; species Microcoleus sp. Pol11C3. The sequence continues at coordinate 77,649 of NZ_JAUBQW010000009.1, forward strand.
TCTGCTTTGCAGTTAAACAGCGCTTCTGCTGACGGGTTGGCAAAACATACAAGTCCTCGCTTGTTAACGATTGCGATGCCGTCAGCATTTTTTTCGATCGCATTCCGAAACCGAGATTCGCTAGCTTTCAAATCCAGCTTTAGCTGTTCTATTGCTCGTTCCATCTGCTGCATTTCGCACAGACTAAGACTATAAGCTTCGGAAATATTGGCGTGTGTCGAGTTCTCGGCTGATTTTTGGGGCATCTGTTGGTAGCCTGTTCTAGTGGTCAGATTTGGAGCAGTTTTTTTATGGTTCCTGCTAATATTACTGAGCTTATTTTCTGGATCGGCTTCTTGAAAAAACATATTTCTACCCTACCAAATTCTTGTTTAGATTAAAGTGTTGCGATCACCCTATTTTCCGGGAAATTTAGGGATAGAGCAATTTACACCCGATGCTAGCACATGACTTTTAGAATTCATCATAAAACATCATTAAAATTCAACAGCTATCGCCCTATAATTATCTATTAAGTTTTATTAAGTAATTTCAACAACATTGACACTTACGTAGCGACACAAACTGTGAAAGCTGGATATGGCTTCAATCCCTCTCGCACTCATAAAATAATCAGTTCCACGCAAAAGTCGTAAATATTTAGAGGCCACTGGTCAGTATAAAATATTATATAATTTTGACAACAAATATACTTTATATTAGCGGACTCATCCTTAAATGTGCAAAAATAATCATAATTAGCCATTACCAAATCCTCTCCCTGCAGGCAGATGTGATATAGAATATAACCTGTCTATTTTTGCGATCGCAACTTCAAACCAATGGCACGTCTAGCACTTCTGAGCGTATCCAATAAAACCGGGCTAATCGACTTAGCGCGCAGTCTAGTAGAAGAATTTGAATTTGACATAATTAGCAGTGGCGGGACAGCAACGGCCCTCAAAGAAGCTGGGATTCCAGTCACCAAAGTTGCGGAATATACTGGTTCTCCTGAAATTTTGGGAGGGCGAGTCAAAACACTCCACCCGCGAATCCACGGTGGCATTTTAGCACGCCGCGATGTACCGGAAGACCTCGCAGATTTAACCGCCAATCAAATTCGGGCGATCGATCTAGTTGTAGTCAATCTTTATCCATTTGAACAGACAATTGCTAAACCGGGAGTAACGCTTGCAGACGCAATTGAACAGATAGATATCGGCGGGCCAGCGATGCTGAGAGCTTCCGCCAAAAACCACGCTCATTTGACAGTGTTGTGCGATCCAGAACAGTACAATACTTATTTAAAAGAATTGCGGGAAAATGGCGGCGAAGCATCCTTAGAGTTTAGGCAAAGATGCGCCCTAGAAACCTTCAAACATACAGCAAACTACGATCGCGCGATCGCAACTTATCTCAGCAGCAGCCAATCCGCTGAAGAATCTTCGCTACCCGAAGAGTTTAATTTATTAGGAAAAGAATTGCAAACTCTCCGCTACGGCGAAAATCCCCATCAAGCCGCCACCTGGTATCAAAGCGGAAGTACACCGACAGGCTGGACGACTAGCACCATCCTGCAAGGCAAAGAATTAAGCTACAATAATTTAGTAGATTTAGAAGCAGCTAGGCGGCTAATCGTAGAATTCCCAGACACACCAGCCGCCGCTATTCTGAAGCATACAAATCCTTGCGGCACAGCCTTGGGAACAACTATTTCTGAAGCTTATCAAAAAGCCTTCGACACCGATTCAGTCTCAGCTTTCGGTGGAATTGTCGCCCTCAACCGCCCGATTGATGCTGCTACGGCGACGGCGTTAACTAAAACATTTTTAGAATGTATCGTCGCGCCGGGGTGCGAACCAGAAGCAGAAGAAATTATCAAGAAAAAGGCGAAAGTGCGAGTATTAATTTTGCCAGATTTGACTCAAGGGCCGCCACAAACAGTTAAAATTATTGCAGGCGGTTTGCTGGTGCAAGACTCAGATCATGTAGTAGAAGAAACTAGCAAATGGCGGATTGTTACCGAGAAACAGCCGACGGCGACAGAGTTGGAAGAATTGCTGTTTGCTTGGAAAGTAGCGAAACACGTCAAATCAAATGCGATCGTTGTGACGCGCGATCGCACTACAATCGGTGTGGGCGCCGGACAAATGAATCGCGTGGGATCGGTTAAACTAGCATTGGAACAAGCAGGAGACAAAAGCAAAGGAGCGATTTTGGCCAGCGACGGTTTCTTCCCCTTCGATGATTCAGTCAAAACTGCGGCTGAGGCGGGCATAATTGCGATCGTGCAACCGGGCGGAAGTATGCGCGATCGAGATTCCATCGAAGCCGCCAACCAACTCGGAATCACAATGGTTTTCACTGATATTCGGCACTTTTTGCATTAGGAATAATACCTAGACCAATTCTCCAGTGTGTACCATATTGTAGGGATACAATAGTGTTTGTTGGTGTCAAAAAGCGCGTTCAAACCTCAGTCCGCCCTTAGCGGGTGACAACGTACCTATAATGCTTGCTGCATAAAGGATAGAGCCAAGAAGCCGCGCTGAAAATAGAGACGTTTATGGGGTTTGAGCGCAATTAGACTTGTTACCCAATCGTTCCATAATTCCATCCCATAGATCCACCGTTGTCCATAGAGGCTCAGACTAAATTCACTTTGGCGTGGGGTTTTGTCTTGATGCTCCTTGATCCGTCCAGCATAAATTTCTATCCCTAATTTCTTGATCCATTGCCCGTGAATCGTCGCCAAACTATAAGCTATCGCAATCAACAAGACTAAGGCTAAAAAGCGAGCTTCATTGACCTTGGTATTTTCTAAATTATAACCACCACTTTTGTAATCTTTGAACATCTGTTCGATACCCCACCGACAACAATAAACATCTAAAGTAAGCTTCAGATTGGGGAGATTGGTCAGAATATACCAAGGTTCTTTTTGCCCTGGCTTACGATATTTTCTTTTCCAATATACAGCCAGATTAAATGGTCCTAAACCGTCTCCTTTATTTGCCAAAATATTCTGATAAAAATTGGACATCCCAGGTTGAAAGCCAAGCTTTTTGAGCACTTGATAGTCTTCACCTAAATTCTCTTGAAATTGGAAGTCCTTTTTCTGACGTAGTGCAAAGGATACGCCCCTGGAATCAAGCCATGATGCGAGTTTGGGGCTATGGAACTCTCGATCACCTAAGACCAAGACGGGATAGTTCTTAAACAGAAGAAGGACTGTACCTAAAAGTCGTTTTTGAGTCTTGAGGTCACTGTTACCTGACTTCTTTAAGACTTCCCAATATATCGGAAGAGCATGAGTTCCCCAGACCAGACTAACCATAAATATATTGTGTCCTTTCCACTGTGTTCGGTCGATTGCAATGATCCAATAGCCATACTTTTGATGCTTGAGTTTTCGTACACAACGACGTTGTTCTCGGTTTAAGCGCTTTCCCGTTTGCTCTTGACGAATCCAATATTTAATCAGGGGAAACCACAACAGTTTGACGCACAACTGAGGCAACACTAAAAAGCGTTGTAAGTTTCGTTTGCGGCTTTGATATTGAATCGGTTGAGGAAAGACACTGGCTAATACCGAGAGTTTGACCTGACGATGAGCCTGAAGCAATAACAACAGCAGTTGCAAGGTTAAGTATTGGCTTTCATTGAGATGAGGGAGCAGAATTTTTTGGTATAATGGTGGCAACATTTTGTTTTTTGGGGAGCCCGTGTGGCTCCTTATTTTTTTACCTTACCATTCTCTCAAACCTTTGTCCTGTTTAGACTAGAGGTGCCTTGTCACCCGCTAAGCGAAACTAAGGGCGAGAGCTGTTACTGGAAAGACTATAAAGCCGTGTGTTTAGATAATGTTTATTCGGGAGCATTTT